>CAMBEY010000145.1 GCA_945865705.1 Candidatus Sulfopaludibacter sp. SbA3 | reverse complement strand
CAGCTGGACAAGCAGCCGGACAATCGGCTGGCCCGGCCGCACCTGAACAGGCATAACCATCCCGCCATTCGTCCTTGTGTTATGGGGGGTGTTATGGGGGGTGTTATGGGGGTGATATTGAGCATCCAACCGTATGTGAAGTTCAAGCTGCTGTAGAACTGCAAGAGCCTCCATCATGACGGCCAAACCCATCTATCAGCGCATTCTGTTGAAGCTAAGCGGCGAGGCCTTGGGCGGGACCCAGGGCTTCGGCGTAGACCCCACGCGCGCTCAGGACATCGCGCAGGAGATCGCCGATGTTCAGAAATCAGGAGTTGAGACCGCGCTCGTGATCGGCGGCGGCAACATCTTTCGCGGCGTGACCGCTTCGGCGATGAAAATGGATCGTGTGGCGGCCGACCACATGGGCATGCTGGCCACGGTGATCAACGCTCTCGCGCTGCAAGACGCTCTCGAAAAGCTGGACGTTAGTACCCGCGTGATGAGCGCCATTCAGATGCATCAGGTGGCTGAGCCATTCATTCGTCGCCGGGCTATTCGTCATTTGGAGAAGGGCCGAGTCGTCATCTTTGCCGCTGGAACGGGCAGCCCGTATTTTTCCACCGACACGGCGGCGGCATTGCGCGCAGTGGAGATCAAGGCGCAGGTAATCATGAAGGCCACCAAAGTGGACGGCATCTATGACGCCGATCCGATGAAGGTGAAGGATGCCACCATGTTCCAGCAGATGACCTACTGGGACGTGATGTCGAAGAATCTTGGCGTCATGGATTCGACCGCCATTTCGCTATGCCGCGAAAACAACCTGCCCATCATTGTCTTTAACCTGAATGTGCCGGGAAATATCTCCCGCGTGGTGCATGGTGAAAAGGTGGGATCACTCGTTACCGCCTGAGCTTGCCAGCCCACTGCGTCTGCCTACGCTTCCCCGATGTATAATATTGACTTGAGTCGGTCCAGGAGGGACAGCCATGAGTCAGGAAACTGTTAAAGAAGCAAAAAAGAGGATGGAGAAGGTGGAAGCAGATCTGCGCGCTGAGTTGTCCACGCTGCGCACCGGGCGGGCATCGCTCTCTTTGCTGGATCATGTGCGGTTTGATTATTATGGAACGCCCACGCCGCTCAAGGAAGCCGCCAAGCTCGCGGTTACTGACGCGACCACGCTGACCATTCAGCCCTTCGACCCCAGCATCCTTGGCGAAATCGAAAGAGCCATCCGCGCCGGTGATCTGGGCCTGAATCCTGCTAACGACGGCAAGCTCATCCGCGTACCGATTCCCTCTCTTACCGAAGACCGGCGCAAGGAGCTGGTCAAGCATCTGCATAAGATACTCGAATCGCATCGCACCGGCGTTCGCAATGTTCGCCGCGACGTGAATGAAGTCCTGAAGAAGATGCTCAAGGACAAACAAATCTCCGAAGACGACGAGCGCCGTTTCATGGAGGAGGTCCAGAAGACCACCGATCAGGCCATTGCGCGCCTGGATGAAATGGGCAGGAACAAAGAAAAGGAAATTACCACGGTTTAGTTCTTTGACGGACCTGGAATATCGGTGTTCTTCGAAATGTCTTTTGCGGCAAGCCCCCGAAATGTCTCCTCGAAACGCGGGTCGGATCGCAGTACATTCTTTTGCACCTTCCCCATCGCGTTGCGCGGTAATTCCTCTACGGTAAATATTTTCCTGGGGATTTTGTAGCCGGCAATTTCACGTTTCAGCCACGACAGTAGTTCAGCTGTTCCGCCGACATCTCCCTCGCTTGCCGCACCTGTGCCGTCCATCACCACGATGGCCACCACGGCTTCGCCATAATCAGGATGGGGCACCCCAATCACGGCGGATTCTATTACACCCTGGTACGCGTCGATCGCGGTCTCAACCTCTTTCGGATTCACATTCATTCCACCCGTAATGATCAAATCCTTGGCGCGTCCGGCGATGGCATAGGATCCGTTGGCGAGGCGGCGTCCCAGATCGCCGCTGCGAAAGAATCCATCGGATGAAAAAGCCTCCGCGGTTTCGGCGGGTCGGCGCCAGTATCCGGGGAATACACTCTCGCCGCGAATTAGAACCTCCCCCACTTCTCCGGCAGACACAGCTTTCCCGGCTGCGTCAGCGATGCGCAGCTCAAACCCTGGCAGCGGCAGTCCAACGCTGCCGCCCATCCGCGGCCCGTCCACCAGGCTGGAGGCGATGCCGCCGGTCTCGGTCATACCATATCGCTCGACGATGGCATGACCTGTCCGTTGCTCAAACTCGCGGAAGGTTTGCTCGCGCAGCGGCGCCGATCCGGAGATGAACAGCCGGATGCTCCCGCAGCTCTCGCGCGTGAGCGATGACTTTAGCAAGCGGGTGTAATACGTGGGCACGCCCATGAAAATGGTCGCTCGAGGCAGCGCCGCCAGCGTAGCGGGCGCCAGGACCCGACGATGCAGAATGATCCGGGACCCTCCCAATAATGTCGGGACCGTGGCCACGAATAAACCGTGAAGATGATAGAGCGGAAGCGAATGCAGCAGAACTTCGCTGCTCCGCCAGCGCCAGAATTCATGCAGCGCCGCACCGTTCACAAATAAATTGCGATGCGTGATCATGGCTCCCTTGGGGCGGCCCGTGGTTCCAGATGTGTACATCAACGCCGCGACATCGCCGCCGGAACAGTCTTCAATGCGAGTCGTTGATTCAATCGTCTTCGCTTCCTCGTATGCTTCTCCGTAGCCGAAGACATCCATCGTGGACACGGCAAAAGTTGTCTGCATCTCCTTCCGGAGTGACTCGTATTCCTCGCGCCGTCGCGGATGGCAGATGGCCATGCGGGGATCGGCGTCTTCCAGGATTACTTGAATCTCTCCTCGGCGGCAGGTTGGGTTCAGGGGTACAAAAATTGCGCCCATGCGAATGCAGGCGTAGCAGAGCATCAGCATGTGAGCCGACTTGTCCGTCTGCGCCAGAACGCGGTCGCCCGGACGCACACCTTTCGACGCGAGCCACGCGGCATACTTCCCGGTCCATAGGGCAAAGTCCGCGTAGGTGTACATCACCCGCGCGTCCGTCTCCAGCAATATGCGACTGCGGTCGGTGGGAAAACAACTCTCGATGATGGCGTAAAGGTTCTCGTTCATTTGATCATCGGCTGCGATGGCGGCATGCCCAATACTTCATCTTCGCAAAGTCCGTGGGTGGAATTCAATGTGTGCGCCAGGAAGCAATCACCCGGAGTATCCAAAAACGGAGTATCCAAAAACCATGATGAATGCAAAAATCTGATAAAATCCATAGTTTCATGGATGAAACACAGTGTCGTGCCGGATTTGACGATCGGGAGCGACCTGAAGACACCCGAACTCCAATTGAGGTAGATCATGTCAAGCAAAATTCAGAAGAATGGCAAACCGGAGCCACGCCGCTTCATCATCGGGATGTCCGGTGCGACGGGCGCGATCTACGGCATTCGCATGTTGCAGATGCTCAGAACCGTGCCGGGCGTCGAGACGCACCTGGTGATGTCCAAGGCGGCGGAACGAACGGTCGCTTACGAGACCAACTTCACGATTGATCAAGTGCGGGCGCTGGCGCATGAGTCGTACAACATTCTGGACATCGGCGCCAAACCCTCAAGCGGATCATTTCCCGTCGAGGGCATGATCGTCGCGCCCTGTGCCATGAAGACCCTCGGGGCGGTCGCCAACTCTCTGAGTCTGGACCTGCTCAGCCGCTCCGCCGACGTTACGCTCAAGGAGCGCCGCAAACTGGTGCTGATGGTGCGAGAAGCCCCTCTACATCTGGGCCATCTGCGCCTGATGGTGCAGGCCGCCGAGATCGGGGCCATTATCTCGCCGCCGGTTCCGGCGTTTTACAATTTCCCGAAGACACTTGATGACATGGTGAATCACACGGTCGGTCGCGTGCTTGATCTGTTCGGCGTGGACGTGGACCTCGTCAAGCGCTGGGAAGGCATGAGCGCCAAGAACAAGAAGCTCGCCAGTACGAAGTGATTATGACCCATTCGGATGTTTGGATCATCCCCGGAGCGGTGGCCAGCGGTCTGGGTAAGGGTGCGCTCTTTGTTTCTATTGAGTGGGTGCGTAGCCGATTGACTGAGTTGATGGGCATCCCGCCCTTTCCTGGAACGTTGAATGTTCGCGTGGCTCCCCAGATATGGGCGGCATTGTTTGCGCAGCGGACGAGGTTTGATCTGGTCTCCGAGCCGGGCATGGCTGGCAGTTGTCCCGGATATCTCGCGGCGATTACCTTGCGCACTCACAGCGAGAGCGTGCAACAAGCATGGGTAATTTTGCCAGAGGTGACAGTACATACCGATTTTCTGGAGATTGTTTCGCCGCATCATCTGCGCAACATGCTTGGCTTGAGCGATGGCGACTTTCTCGAAGTGATTGTCTCTGTGCCGCTCGATTAATTTCTGGTTTGGGAGAATCAAGATGCCTTCAAATGCTCCGACGGATGTGATTCCCGTGGTGGACATCCCCGCCACGGTGAACATCGCCAGCTATTTCATCGACAGCAATATTGAGCAGGGGCGCGGCGGCGCGATTGCCATCTATGAGGATGGCCGCACCACCACCTACGCTCAGCTTGCCGAGGCCATGAATCGTGCTGGCAACGGGCTGCGCACCCTGGGCGTGGAGCAGGAAAATCGTGTGCTCCTGGCCATGCCGGACTCAGTCGAGTTCGTCGCCGTGTTCTTCGGCGCCGCCAAGATCGGCGCCATCCCCATTCCAGTTAATACGGCGGCCAAGCCGGAAGACCTGCTATATTTTCTCAACGACAGCGGCGCGCGCGTATTAGTGGTCCAGGATGACCTCTGGCACGGCCTTCAGCCTTTGCTGGCGCAGGCACCAGGCCTCTTGCATGTTTTGGTCATGCCGTCGGTGCCTGCCCAGTCGCAGATGGTAACGACCGAGCCGCCAATGAAAGCGCACTACGGATTTCATCGCCGGAGCGAGGTGATGGCCTCAGCCTCTCCCACGCTTGCCGCTGAACCCACTTCCAAAGACGACATGGCGTTTTTCCTCTACACTTCCGGCAGCACCGGAGGGCCAAAGGGAGCCGTGCATCTGCACCATGACATGATTGTCTCCACCGAGCTGTACGCGCGCAATATCCTGAAAATTTCAGCCCAGGATATTTTCTTCTCCGCAAGCAAGCTGTTCTTCGCCTATGGCCTGGGCAATGGTTCCTACTTCGCGTTCGCTGTCGGCGCGTCGGTGGTCTACAATCCACACCGTCCCAAGCCCGAGACCATTCTGGAATACATCGAGAAGTTTCGACCGACACTTTTTTTCAGCGTTCCAACGCTCTACGCCGCGATGCTTCAGGTGCCCCCCCCACCAGACATCAAGGGAATCCTCTCCAGCGTGCGCTACGGAGTGTCGGCGGGGGAGGCGCTTCCCGATGAGCTGTTCCACCGCTTCAAGGAGCGCTTCGGCGTGGAGATTCTCGATGGCATTGGGTCCACGGAGATGCTGCACATATTTATCTCCAATCGCCCCGGTGATATTCGTCCCGGCACCAGTGGAAGAATCGTTCCGGGATACGAGGCCAAGATTGTTGATGAAGCGGGAAATGCGCTGGAGCTTGGCGATATCGGAAATCTCTGGGTGAGCGGCGATAGCGCCGCGGCATTCTACTGGCGCAAACACGGCAAATCCAAGGCCACCATGGTGGGCGAATGGCTGGTTACCGGCGACAAGTATTACGTCGATCCCGATGGCTATTTCTGCTATTGCGGCCGCGCCGACGACATGCTGAAGTGTTCAGGCCAGTGGGTCTCGCCGGTGGAAGTGGAGAATGCGATCATCGCTCATCCGAGCGTTCTGGAATCAGCCATCGTCGGCAAGCAGGACGAGGATGAGTTGGTGAAGCCCAAGGCTTTCATCGTTCTCAAGAATGGCGCGACAGCGCCAAACGAGGATGATCTGCGGACATTTTTGAAGGGGAAGCTCGCTGGCTATAAAATTCCGCGCTGGGTCGAGATCGTTCCCGAGCTACCCAAAACAGCTACCGGGAAGATACAGCGATTCAAACTCCGCAGCTAATTGCCATTACTCTCGCGCTTCTTTTTATTTACTTCAATGCTGAGGCGTTTAATTTTCTGATTCAGCGTGGATAGTGGAACCTGGAAACGCTCGGCGGCCTCTGTCTGATTGCCCTTGGTGCGGTCGAGCATTTCCAGGATGATGCGGCGCTCGCACTCGTTCATGATCTCGAACAGCGAAGCCTGCGGGCTGCCTCCCAGAGTGGGCAGGAGTCGCCACAATTTTTTCCCAGTCTTGAGGATGGCTTCCGGGAGCATCTCCGGGCCGACTTCCTCGCCTGGTGAAAGAATGACGGCGCGCTCGACGCAGTTCTCCAGCTCGCGCACATTTCCCGGCCAATCATAATCGAGCAGCAGGCGCAGCGCTTCCTGCGAAAAGTGTCTCGAAGGTTTGCTGTTTTCCGTACAGAACTTGCGGAAGAAGTGCTCCGCCAGCAGTGGCACATCCTCACGGCGCGCACGCAGCGGGGGCAGGGTAATCGTGATCACGTTCAACCGGTAAAAAAGATCCTCGCGGAACTTGCCCTCTTCCACCAAGCGTTGCAAGTCCACGTTGGTGGCGGTTACTACGCGTACGTCCACGCGAATCGTCTCGTTGCTGCCGAGCGGCATGAACTCGCGCTCCTGCAGAACGCGCAGCAGTTTGGTTTGGGTTTCGACTCCGACTGTTCCAATCTCGTCAAAGAATAGCGTGCCGTGATCGGCCAGCTCGAACAGTCCCTTTTTGGAGGCCACCGCGCTGGTGAATGCGCCGCGGACATGGCCGAACAGGGTGCTCTCCAGCAGGTCCACGGGGAGGCTGCCGGTGTTGACGGGAACGAAAAGCTTGTCCATGCGCGTGCTGTTGGCGTGAATGGCTTTGGCGATCAGTTCCTTGCCGGTGCCACTCTCGCCCTGGATGAGCACAGTGGCGCGCGCGGGGGCAACCTGACCCACCAGCTCCAGCACTTTGCGCATGGCTTCGCTCTTGCCGATGATTTCTGTAAACGCGTAGCGCTGCTTCAGCGTGCGTTTCAGCTCGCGATTCTCTTCGGTGAGCCGCTGCTGTCGGACCAGCGAGGAAATCTCTGCGAGCAGCCGTTCATTGTCCCAGGGTTTGGTGATGTAGTTGTTGGCGCCGTGGTGGATCGCCTCGACGGCGCGCTCGACCGAGCCATAGGCGGTGATCATCACCACTGCCAGCGCGGGGTTGCTGGCGCGAATCTTTTGCAGCACGTCAATTCCGCTTTGATCGGGCAGCGCGGCATCGAGCAGAACCAGATCGTAGACACGCTTCTCGATCCGCCCTAGCCCCTCTTCGCCATTCGCGGCGCTATCGACCAGATAGCCCTCGCTCGAGAGCAACTCCTCGAGGCTTTCGCGAAGCTGGGGCTCGTCGT
>CAMBEY010000144.1 GCA_945865705.1 Candidatus Sulfopaludibacter sp. SbA3 | reverse complement strand
TGCGGATTCAGCGCCGCGCTGGGCATGTCGCAGCTCACGGCACGGCGCAAGGCAGCGCGCAGCTCCGCGAAGCGAACAGGCTTCATCACCCATTCGCGCACGCCCAGTTTCTTCATGCGCTGGATTTCCGGGGCAGGGCCGGTGTTGTTCATCAGAATGACCTGCGGATCACCGAGATCGTTGCGATCAGCGATGGCCTCGGCAAGATCGAGCCCGGACATCAGCGGCATGAGCGAATCAGCCAAAACGATATGAAACGGCGCGCCGTTGGCGGCCGCCTCGGCCAGCATCTGGAGGCACTCGGTTCCACAGGACGCCGCGGCGGCGCGCATCTCCATCCTGCCGGCGAGCGAAACCAAGATGCCGCGATTGGTCTGGTTGTCATCCACCACCAAAACCTTGAGTCCTTTGATGTCGCTGGCATCTTCTGTTGCAGCGGCATTGGGCGTCGCAGCCGCATCAGGTTTTCCGGTGGCTTCTGGAACAACTGCTGAGACAACTTCTGGAGCAACTACGCCGAATTGAGCCGTGAAATGGAAGGTGCTGCCGTGGCCCGGTTCACTTTCCACCCAGATTTTTCCGCCGAGTAGTTGCGACAGACTAGAGCAGATGGCCAGCCCCAATCCGGTTCCGCCATAAAGGCGCGTGGTGGAGGCGTCGACCTGCGCAAAGGCTTCGAAGATGTCGGCTTGCTTCTCCGCGGGAATGCCGATCCCGGTATCGGAGACCATGCAGTGCATCATCACGCGCTCCTCACTAATTGTTGTGAACACCGTTTCCACGACGATCTCGCCGCGCTCCGTGAACTTGATGGCGTTCCCGATCAGGTTGACCAGAACTTGCCTGAGCTTGTTGGCATCACCCACCAGCAGCGGCGGAACCACCGCCGGCATGCGCAGCGCCAACTCCAGATTCTTCCCGTGGGCCTGAACGGCCAGCGTTCGCACGGCCTGCTCAAGGATGTCCTCCGGCGAAATATTGGTCGACTCCACCTCCATTTTTCCGGCCTCGAACTTCGAGAAGTCGAGCAGGTTATTGATGAGCGAGAGCAAAGATTTGCTGGCGGCCTGGATGGTGGATAGGTATTCCTGCTGCTCCGCCGTAACTTCGGTGTCCAGCGCCAGCGTGGTCATGCCCATCACGGCATTCATGGGTGTGCGAATTTCATGGGACATGTTGGCCAGAAACTCGCTCTTGGCCTCGCTGGCGGTTTCAGCCCGCCGGAGACCCTTGCGGTAATTTTCCTGCAGCACGGCGTTGCGTTCCTGTATGAGGTCCATCTCCGCCTGCTGCACCGACAACTCCGCCAGCCAGTGCTTGCTTTGCAGAATGCCAAAAATTAGGAATATGTCCGAGAAGATTACCCAGCCGAGGTGCTCCAGCCACCGCCAATGACTGACGTGCTCCATTCCGAAGATGGACTCAGGCCACCACATGCCGAGCAGATAGTCGTTCACCGCGACGATCACCGTGGCTACCGTCAACACGGGCCACTCCCGGTAAAATGCCAGCAGGGCCAACGAGCCGAATATATGAAAGTGCGTCTCGATGCGCCCGCCGGTGAGATAGATCAGCAGGGACGAAGTCAGCGCCTGCCCAATCACTATCAGGTATCGAGTGAGACGCGCGCCGGGATGCGCGATCCCGAAATAGGCGGGGATGCAACTGAGGGCTCCGCCGACGAGCACGGCCATCACGAGATGGTTCTGTCTGGTGAAATCCTGACCCACCCAGGCTGGTGGCATCCACAACGCGAGAGCAATGCCGCCGAGCCATTGTAGCGGCATCAAAATGGCAAATAGTCTGTCGGTCTGAGCGTGGATGCGCCGGTGATGCGCATCCAATATCTGACCTGCGCGGAGGTGGACGCCGGTGATGATGGTGGAACTTGGCTGGCTCCATGCTATAGCTGATGTGGTAGCTGCCATGTCCTCCCTCCTATTCCCCGCTACGGGAATTCTTCGCCGTCCTCAACCACTCGACACGGTGGTTCCTTCATGTCTTCGGCGTAATTGGGAAAAAACTTGAGGACGAACAGGGGCGAGAAATAGTTGGCGGGGTAGAGTTGCGCTTTTGACGTAGCGCCGCCATCCTGGCGGCCCTTGGAGCCGGCTGGAAGCCGGCGCTACGTCAAACGGCGACCAATACCGGCGGGGAAGGCGCGCGCTAACTCAGTGATTCAGCCTTCTTGCGCGTGGCTTCATGGGGGGAATTGCGCATGGCGGAGAGAAGGGTGCGCTTGAAGGCGGGGTTGCTCAATACGCCGCCAGCCAGACTGGCGAGCGCGTCCGTGGCGGAGTCATCGCTGAGCGCACTCAGTGCCTGCGCGGCTTTTTCGATAATGGGAAGTCTGCCTCCCGAGGCGTTTTTCAGAAACTCGGTGAGGGGGCCGATGGCGGACGCGTCTTTCACTATGATGAGTTCGTTGAGGACCGATTCCTGCAGATGCTGCGACAGGTTTGGCAACGCCGCAGCCAGCGCCGCGCCGCGATTGGGCAGATTGCCCTTCACCAGCGCCGACACGGCCGCTTCCTGCACTCGTGGATCGGAATGCGAGAAGGCGGGCATGAGATGCGAAACCACGTCCGGATCGGAGAGCGAGCCCAGCACATAGCAGGCGTTGCGGACCACGTACCAGCGTTCATCGTTCAGGCGCTTTCTGGCGGCTTCGAATGATCCAGCGCCCAATTGCCGCGAAATGTGCAGCAGCTTGGAGCGATTCGCCGCCACGCGCTCGTCCTCCAGCATCTGGAAGACCATTTCCGCCGCCTGGTTCTCGATCAGCCGCAGCAGGGAAGCAATCGTGCGGCTCGCGGCGGGATCACGAGTTTTTTGAATGGCCAGTTCAATCAGCTTCTGAATGGTGGCCGGCGCCAGCAGGTTTTCCAGGCCCACGGCGCAACAGGATTGATGGGCCGCGCTGTCCCTCTGCTGGTTGCGATCCAGTTCCAGTCCAATGCGCAGCGCCGTGTCGAAGTCTTCAAACATTCCCATGGAGTGCGCCGCGGTGGCTAGCGCATTGGCGATGTGAACATGCCCCGGGTCATTCTGCGTACCGCTTTCGCTTAACTGTTTGCAAAGCTGTACAACCACTTTGCGGACGAAGTCCAGCGTGTTCATTCCCGTCAGCACGCGAATCAGCTCCGGCAGATGAGACAGCGATGTGTCCCGCGCTGGGCCGCTGGCGGTCGGCAGCGTCTCAAAAAAAATGTCCCGCCACTTCCGTTGTTTTTTCGAGCAAACCATCCTTTCCGGTCTGCTTAACGTATTCGATGAAGTGGCGAAAGGCTTGCTCACTAAACTCGGTGAGTTGCATCAGACGACTGTGCTGCTCTTCCGGGGTTAGTCCCGCCCACTCCATTTCATGCCGGATGCGATCATGAACCTCCACAGGCAGTTCTTTGCGATCCACCAGGACATTGATTTTCTGCAGCAGCCGTTCCGCCACCTGCGTGGTGCGCAACGCGCGGCCTAGTATCTGGACAACATCATCCTGTGCAACGCGAATGCCGTCCGCTCCCTCCGCCGTGCCGAACCTTCGCTTCGCCCACTGTATGGCAACATCTTCGGCTAACGCGTAAGCCACCTCACTGGCGGGTAATCCTTTGTAGGCTTCCTGTCGCTCCGCGGGCATGGAGGAGAGCAGGTAGTCCGGGGAGAGATCGTTGAGAACCCGCGCCAGCGCTTGTACCGTCTCTTTGGGGTCCGTCTCCGGATTCAGGAATGCTTCCTGGGTCGCTAGCTCCGCCAGTGCCAGCATCTCGCCTGGCGCGCCCTGAAATCCCTGTGGCGTTTTCAGTCCCGAGCCCTGCATGAACATTCCAAAGTTCACCGAATGCGCGATGGCCTTGGGGTCCATGAGCGATTGCGCGGTCATAAACGAATCGATATCCATCCCCAGGGTGGTGTCGCCCTTGTGCGAATCCCTCTTGTCGGTGGCCATCACCCGCATGCCTTCGATGGGATTCTTGCGCAGATAGAGGGTCGTGCCGCCGGCGCCTTCAATGATCTCGGGCTTGGTCGAAATGATGCTCAGGCCGCGACGGTAGTCGCGGACGGTGAGGCCGAGTGAAAACATAACGCCCATGATGCCGCGCTTCATGAATTCGTTGGCGAGTGAGTCCAATGTCGTATCGGGAGTCAGCGGATCGTTCAGCAGAATACGCTGATTAAAGAATCCGAAGGTGAACTGCGGGGATTTCTTCATGATCGCGGTCAGCATCCCGTAAGAGGTCTGAATCGGCTCTTCCGCCGCCGGGTGGTCCGGCGAATAAAGAAATGCCAGCTTATAAGCGCGTTGCAGGGCGCGGCCGAAGACCAAACCCTCTTTTTTAAGCTGATTTTTCTCAATCATTCGTGAGGCCCTCGCGCTTGAACATACCTGTAGCTAAACTATCGCAATGGCAAAGGGATAACAAGTAAATGCGATGTTTAATGCGTCGCCGGGCAGTTGCCTATTTATGTTCCGTGCATTGCGGCGAATGGGCCTTTTGGCGGCTCGATGGTGCCTCCGTTTGCGCACTAAGGTAGGGACCGGTCTCTCCAGACCTGTTCTCGGGAGGGCAGGGAGGAATGCCTGCCCCACTGAAACCTCATAGACAATTTATTGAAACTGAGTCGCCACTTGCGGTCCCCAAGGCTGGACAGGGCTTTTGCGCGCCGACTATAATCAGTGAATTCGATCCGCGGTCGCGCGCAGTTCGATAGCGCACGGAGTTCGACAGCCAGTTCAACATGTTGTCCGGAGGAGTCATGCAGGTTCCAGTGGACCTGAAGAGTACCGTCAATCTACCCAAGACCGATTTTCCCATGAAGGCCAATCTCCCGCTGACGGAGCCGGTGATTCTGGAGCGCTGGGAAGCGCAAAACGTCTATGGGCGATTGCGTGAGGTGCGGGCCGGCGCGCCGCTATTCACGCTGCACGACGGGCCTCCCTACGCCAACGGCAACATTCACCTCGGCACGGCGCTTAACAAGATACTCAAGGACTTCATCGTGAAGTCGAAGAGCATGGCCGGATTCAACGCGCCCTACGTGCCCGGTTGGGACTGCCACGGCCTGCCGATCGAGTTAAAAGTAGATCAGGATCTGGGCGCCAAGAAAGCGGGTATGGCCCCCGCCGACATCCGTCGCGCCTGTCGCGAATATGCCGGCAAATACGTTGACCAGCACCGCAAGGACTTCAAGCGCCTCGGCGTGCTTGGCCGCTGGGATGATCCCTACCTGACCATGTCGGCGCAATATGAGGCCGTCATCGCCGATGCCTTCGTCGATTTCCTGGACAAGGGTTACATCTACAAGGGTCTGAAGCCGGTTCACTGGTGCATCAGTTGTCGCACCGCGCTGGCCGAGGCCGAGGTCGAGCATAACGACCACACCTCGCCCTCCATCTGGGTGAAGTTTGCTCTGCCGATCGAGGCTGCGTCCCAGTCCTCCATCGGCGCGTTGGCTTCCGAACTGGCCACCATAATCGGCGGCAGAAAAGTCTCGGCGTTGATCTGGACCACTACGCCCTGGACGCTGCCGGCTAATCTGGCGCTCTCCTTCCACCCCGAGACGGATTATTCGGTAGTCGACTCGGGCAGCGAAACAGATCCCGATCTGCTAATCATCGCGCAACCGATGGTCGAGCAGGTCGCGGCGAAGCTCGGCTGGACGAATCACAAAATTCTCGGCGTCCTGCCCGGCAGGAAGTTTGAGTACGCGCGCTTCCGCCATCCGTTCCTCGATCGCGACTCGCTCGGTCTCCTCGGCGATCACGTCACCATGGAGCAGGGCAGCGGCATCGTCCACACTGCGCCGGGGCACGGCATGGAGGACTTCATCGTCGGCGAGAAGTATCATCTGCCTGTGCTGTGTCCGGTGGATAATCGCGGACGGTTCGAGTTGGGCGACCTGGAGTATTCCGGCAAGACCGTCTTTGAAGCCAACCCCATCGTGATCGAGATGCTCCGCGCGCGCGGCGTGCTGCTACACACCGAATCGCTGAACCACTCCTATCCGCATTGCTGGCGCTGCCGCAAGCCGGTCATCTTCCGCGCGACGGAACAATGGTTCATTAATCTGAATCACGACGACCTGCGCGGACGCGCGCTCGCCGAGATTCGCAAAGTGAAGTGGCTGCCCGAGTGGGGCATGGAGCGTATCTCGCAGATGGTGGCCACGCGGCCCGACTGGTGCATCTCGCGCCAGCGCGTCTGGGGCGTGCCGATCATCGTGTTCTTCTGTGAGGGGTGCAATAAGCAGTTCACCGAGCGCGCCGCGCTGAAGCATGTGGTCGAGCTGTTCCGCCGCGAGACCGCCGACGTCTGGTATACCCGGACGCCTGCCGAGTTACTCCCCGTGGGAACGAAATGTAGTCACTGCGGCGCGAGTGAGTTCCGCACCGAGCGAGACATACTCGATGTGTGGTTCGACTCCGGATCGAGTCACCTGGCCGTGCTCGGTAACGACCCGCAACTGCCGTGGCCCGCCGACATGTATATCGAGGGTGGGGACCAATATCGCGGATGGTTCCACTCGTCTCTGCTGGTGGCCGTGGGTCTGAAGGGAAAAGCTCCTTACAAGGAAGTGGCCACGCACGGCTGGGTGCTCGACGGGCAAGGCCACGCCATGCACAAGTCGCTCGGCAACGTCATCGAGCCGCAGACCATCATCAAGTCGCACGGCGCCGAGATACTCCGCCTGTGGGTGGCCTCGCAGGACTTCAAGGAAGATTTGCGCATCTCGAAAGAGATGCTGGAGCGGATGTCGGACTCCTATCGCAAGATTCGCAACACCTTTCGCTACCTGCTCTCGAACCTCTACGACTTTGATCCGGCGAAAGATCAGGTGCCCGCGTCTTCCCTGCTGGAAGTGGATCAGTGGGCGTTGCAGCGCACCGCGCAACTCGCGGAGCAGTGCCGCACTCACTATCAGGAGTACGCGTTCCACAAGGTCTATCACGCCGTCTACCACTTCTGCACCGTGGAGATGAGCGCGTTCTATCTGGACATCACCAAGGACCGGCTGTATACGTCCGCCGCCGGCGGCCCGGCGCGGCGCAGCGCGCAGACGGCTCTCTATCGCATGGCTGACGCGCTGGTGCGCCTGATCGCGCCCATCATGTGCTTCACCGCGGACGAAGTCTGGCGACATCTGCCCTCCGTCACAGGAAAGACCAACGATAAGGCAGGGGAGCGCGACAGCGTCCACTTTGCGATATTTCCCGCTCCGGCGGAGTTCACCGCAGGCCTCACCGCCGATCAACTCACCAATCTCAAGAACTGGGACCGCCTCATCGCGGTGCGCGACGAAGTGCTGAAAAAGTTGGAAGTCGCCCGCCGCGATAAGTTCATCGGCCAGTCGCTTGAAGCGAAAGTCGAGCTATCCGCCAGCGGGGAGACGGCGGCGCTGCTTGATCAATACCGGGCCATGCTGCCGATGCTGTTCATCGTCTCCCAGGTGGCGCTGAATGCTGG
>CAMBEY010000143.1 GCA_945865705.1 Candidatus Sulfopaludibacter sp. SbA3 | reverse complement strand
CCATTCAACCTTGGTCTTCCGCACTGATGAGGATGAAGTAATCATCATTGCGGTTGCTCATCAGAAGCGTCGTCCCGGCTATTGGGAGCGCCGATAGCCTCGCGGGAAGTCCAGTTACCCGGATAGTTTTCCCAATCCAGCAACCCCATTTACCTGTACAATTCCCTTCAGATTAATGTAATGAAAAGAAGGTCAACCATGAGTCGAGTCCGTTACTTTTTTCTGGCGGTCTTGCTGCTGGCGGGAATTAGTGCCTCCGCGCAGAACGGAGCCCCCAACGCGCAGGCCAGCGCGAGGGATAAAGACGCGGCGTGCCGCAACCTGGTGAACCATCCGGCGCTGACGATCCTGTCGGCGCAGATCAAGGAGGCCAGTGGCGCGACGCCGCGCTACTGCTATGTGCGCGGGCTGATCTCGCCGGCGATTCACTATCATGTGCAACTGCCGCTGCCGGAAAATTGGAACAATAAGTTTCTGATGTGGGGCGACGGTGGCACGGACGGCGATCTGGACTTCGCCGATTATCGAGTTTCGCAGGGATACGCCGTGGCCAACAGCAACACGGGCCACGACGCTGCTTCCGAGCCGGGCGCGGTGTTCGCCTACAACAATCCGCAGGCCGAGATAGACTTCGGTTACCGCGCCGTGCATGTAACCATCAGCGCGGCCCGGTCGTTGGTAAAAGCCTACTACGGCAGCGACCCGCGCTATGCGTATTTTGAGGGCTGCTCGCAAGGCGGCCGGCAGGCCCTGATGGAAGCGCAGCGTTATCCGCACGACTTCGACGGCATCGTCGCCGGTGCTCCCGCCATTTACTATCAGTCCTCGGCGGTCTCACGCATCGAGGCGTTGAAGCGGGTGTACAGCGATCAGTTCGCGGGCGACCTGGCGTTCGACAAAGATGGTGACGGCAAGCCGGAGAGTCTGATGAAGTTGGGTTTGCTCGAACAGACGGTGCTCGTCAAGTGCGACGCGTTGGATGGCATCACCGACCGGGTGATCGATGACCCGCTGGCCTGCAAGTTCGATCCGGCAGTGGATCTGGCCGCGCAGATGTGCGCGAACGACACCAACGCCGACGCCTGCTTCACAACGCGTCAGATTGAGACGATCAAAAACCTCTACGCTGGCGCGGCAGACAGCCAGGGAAAAATCATCTTCAAGGGCCGCGCGCTCGGTTCTGAGTTTGGCTGGCCCAGGCATCTCCTGCCGCACGCCGGAAATCAGTTGGCGCCTTCCGCTCTCGCGCTGACCGCCGATCGCATGAACTATATGTTCTATGAGAAAGACCCCGGCGTTACGCCGCCCAGCCTGACCGACCTTGCGCACATTCCTGACAAGACGAAAAATCCGCCGGAGTATGCGTGGTGGGAGTTCAATCCCGACGACTGGAGCGCGGGCAAGGGCGCGCAGGTTTCCTCCGTCATTGACGCCACTGACGCGAACCTGACGGAGTTTCTTTTCAAACGTAATGGCAAGCTGGTGATCTACCACGGCTGGGGCGACGCACTCATCTCGCCCGAACCGACGCTGGACTACTATAAGGAAGTCGTCTCGACCACCTTCTCTGGCGATGCCGGCGCCGCGAGTTCGCGCGCCCGCCTGTTCATGATTCCCGGCATGGACCACTGCGCGGGCGGCCCCGGTCCGGATAACTGGGATCGTCTGGCCCCCGTTGTCGATTGGGTGGAGAAGGGCCTCGCGCCGGATCATCTCGTGGCTTCACGACGCCGCGTTAACGGATTGGTGGAAAATGAGCGCAAGATATGCGCGTACCCGCAGCGCGCCGTCTACACCGGCCCGGCGGGTGGCGAGAACGACCGCGCCAACTGGGTGCAAAATAACTTCACGTGCCGCTGAATAATGAATCACTTTCCTTTTGAATTTCATTGATAACAGTTTATGGTATATTGTTATCATGATACGGACGCAAATCAGCCTTTCCCCGGAGGAATATTCCGCAGCCAAGCGGGAAGCTCGACGGCTGGGCCTTTCCCTGGCCGAACTGGTGCGGCGCTCACTAAGGCCAGCCCTCCCCGTGTCGTCCGCCAAGCCGTGGATGCGCTATTCCGGAATGGTCGAATCGGGAGACCCGAATTCATCGCAGAACATTGATGAAGTGATCTATGGACAGAAAGACTGAAGTCTACGTGGACACCTCCGCGTTGATTGCATTTCTTGACCGTTCAGACTCGCATCATCCCCTTTTCCATAGGCTCTTTGCAGACCCTCCCGCGATGGTTACGAGTACCCTGGTGATCGCTGAAGGGCACGGCTGGTTTCTGCGCCGTTATGACCGTACGCGAGCCTTGCAGTTTCTGGCGATGGTCGAAGATTTCAAGCTGTTGCATCCGATAGCAGTCGGCAGTGCGGAACATGCCGGTGGTGTGAAAATGCTGCGCCGATTTACCGATCAAGACCTTACGCTGGCGGATGCGGTGGGGCTCTATATAATGAAGGAACGCCATATTTCCATCTGCTGGTCTACTGACCGCCATCTTGGATTGACAGGCGTACCTTTGATTGTGAACCGGAATTTATCATAAAACTTTGAGGAGATTCGAAACGTGAAACTGCGTATTGCGTTGTTGCCCGGTGATGGCATTGGGCCGGAAGTGATTGACCAAGCGACTGCCGTGTTGGAGGCGGTGGGCAAAAAATTTGGGCACTAACTGGAGATGCAGTCGGGGATCTTCGGCGCGGCGGCCATTCGCGCGACCGGCGATCCGCTGCCAGCCGAAACGCTGACCATGGCCAAGGCCGCCGGGGCCGTGCTGATGGGCGCGGTGGGCCATCCAGACTTCGATACGGTTGCGCCGGAGAAGCGGCCCGAGAAGGGACTGCTGCGCGTACGCAAAGAGCTGGCGGTGTTTGCCAATATCCGCCCGGCGTACTGCTACAAGGCGCTCGAAACCATGTCCCCGCTCAGGCAGGAAGTAGTCAGCGGGACTGATCTGATTATCGTTCGCGAGCTGACTGGCGGCATCTACTACGGCACGCCGCGCGGCGTCGATCGCAGCGGGCCTGAACCCATCGGCACTAATACGATGGTCTATTCGCGCAGTGAGATTGAGCGCATCGCGCGCTGGGGCTTCAAGCTGGCGCAAGGGCGCCGCAAGCTGCTCACCAGCGTCGACAAGGCCAATGTGCTGGACACCTCGCAGCTCTGGCGCGAGGTGGTAACGGAACTCGGCGCGAAGGAATTTCCCGATGTGAAGCTGGAGCACCAACTCGTTGATTCCTGCGCCATGCTGATCATCACCAAGCCCACGCACTTCGACGTGGTGGTAACCGAGAACTTGTTTGGCGACATCTTGAGCGATGAAGCCGCGGTGCTGACCGGCTCGATCGGCATGTTGCCCTCGGCCTCGCTCGGCGAGCGCACGGGCCTGTACGAGCCGGTGCATGGCTCCGCGCCGGACATCGCGGGCAAGGGCATCGCCAATCCCTATGGCACGATTCTTTCCTCCGCCATGATGTTGCGCCACAGCTTCGGTCTGGAGAAGGAAGCCGCTGCCGTGGAGGCCGCCGTGTCCAAGGCGCTAAACAGCGGAGTTCGCACGCGCGATTTGAAGGGCGAAGCAACCACCACGCAAGTGGGCGCAGCGGTGGTTGCAGCGCTCTAGTTGGAAATTGCATTTCGTCACAGAGCCGCGCGCGTCAGCAAGCGGACACGGCAGATCGAGCAGCGTGCTCATGCAACGGTGTCCGCTTGCGTCAATCACTAGGCGCGCGCGGCTCTGTGGTTGTGATGCTTCTGAAACTGTCCTGCACGCGGCTGTCTCCGCAATCATTTCCCCCATACAATAGGCATCGTGAGGAGTTCCGGTTTGACTGCGCGCCGGACTGACCGCTGATGCCACGAAGTTCGCTCGTCGAATACCTGCATGAATCGACCCGCTGGGGCGATAATATCGCCATCGTGCATCGGCGCGGGTATCGCACCGAGCGCTGGAGCTACGCCCAACTCATGGATTCAGCGAGGCGATTCGCGCGTGAGCTTGAGGCGCGCGGGATCACTCGCGGCGACCGCGTGCTGTTGTGGGGCGCGAACTCCTCCGAGTGGGTTGCTGCATTTTGGGGCACCCTCTATCGCGGCGCGGTGGTGGTTCCCATGGACCGTGCGGCGACTCCTGAGTTTGCGTGTACCGTGGCCCGGCAGGTGAGCGCGAAGTTGCTGGTGGTGGATGCCAATTTGTCATCCGCATTCAGCACGGCGGAATTTGCAGGACGCACACTCCCGTTCGACAATTTTAATCAGATGCTCTCGCGCCACTCAGCCGACCCTCTGCCTTCCTCCAGCATTGCGCGCACGGATTTAGCGCAGATCATTTTTACGTCCGGCTCCACGGCGGAGCCTAAAGGCGTGGCCCTGACGCACGGCAATCTGCTCGCCAACATCGAGCCGCTCGAACGCGAGATCTCCAAATATCGCAAGTATGAGCGCTGGGTGCATCCGCTACGCTTTCTGGAGATGCTGCCCCTGAGCCACGTCTTTGGGCAGTTCATGGGCCTGTTCGTGCCGCAACTGCTGGGCGCGACGGTCATTTTTTGGGACACGCTGAATCCCTCGGAGATGATTCGCACGGCGCGGCGTGAGCGTGTGAGCGTGCTGGTGGCGGTGCCGCGATTACTCGATTCCCTGCGCGGCAAGATCGAGCGGGACGAAGCGGCGCACGGCGGTGAAGAGCGCCTGCAGCGCGATTTAGGGGACGCCGAGAAGGAGCGTTTCTGGTGGCGGTGGTGGCGCTTCCGCCGCGTCCACCGCCAATTCGGATGGAAGTTCTGGGCGGTCATCTCCGGTGGTGCGGCGCTCGACCGCGCGACGGAATCCTTCTGGTCGAGGCTGGGTTACGTGGTCATTCAAGGCTATGGCCTGACCGAGACCGCTTCGCTGGTCAGCCTGCGCCATCCGTTTGGCAAGGGAGAAGGCAGTATCGGGAAATCTCTGCCGGGGCGCGAGATGATGCTCGATGAGACGGGAGAGATTCTGGTGCGCGGCGAGAACGTCGCCGCTGGTTACTGGAACCACGAGAAACTTCAGCCGCTCACCGGCGAGCAGGGATGGTTCCGCACGGGCGATGTCGGAGAGATCGACAGAGAAGGGAATCTCTTCTTCAAGGGCCGCAAAAAAAATGTTTTAGTAACGGCGGCGGGGATGAACGTCTATCCCGAGGACATCGAGGCCGCGTTGCGCGCCCAGCCGGAGGTGCGCGACTGCGTGGTGGCGGGCGTGGAAGTGGACGGCCAGGAAGAGGCGTGCGCGGCACTCATTCTGCAAGCTGGCGCAGTGGGCGACCAATCTGCGGTGGCGAAAATTATTGAGCGGGCCAACACCCGTCTGACGGAATATCAGCGGTTGCGCTATTGGATGCTGTGGCCCGACAACGATCTGCCGAGGACTTCCACCGGCAAGCCGCGTTTGAATCTGATCCGCGAGAAGTTGCAGGCCAGTGTCGGAGAGGCGCGCGGAGCAGAACCAGCAGGCAAGGAACCGTTGTCACGGGAAGTCAGCCCGCCTAGCCCTCTCGACACGATTTTGCGCCGCGTGGCGCGTCATTCCCCGGCGACGGACGCGGGCATCTCATCGGGAACGAGACTGGAAGAGGACTTGAGGCTTACTTCGATTGATCGCGTGGAGCTGCTTAGTGAAATGGAAGACCGCTTCCAGATGGATGTGAATGAGGTGGCATTCAGCAGCGCAACGACGGTGGGGGAACTCGAAAAATTATTGCAGCGTCCAGCCGCTGCCGCAAATTCATATCCTTATGTACGCTGGCCACGGCATTGGGCGGTGGCCGCCGCGCGCGAGATTGCGTGGTGGACTCTGGTCACGCCCGCCATGCTGTTGCTTGGTTATCCGCGTGCGAAGGGGCGGGAGAAACTGCGTGGCCTGAAGTCTCCGCTGCTGGTGGTGGCGAATCATCAGACGGAGATCGACGCTGCGTTCCTGTTGGCAGCGCTGCCCGCGCACCTGCGCCGCAAGATGGCCATCGCCATGGTGGGCGAGCGGCTTCGTGATATGCGCCAGCCTCCGCGGGGAAGCAGCCTGCTCCACAAAATTCTTCATCCCATCGCCTATTTTTTGCTCACAACGATCTTCCACGTCTTTCCCCTGCCGAAGCAATCCGGCGTGCGCACAAGCTTCGAGTTCATGGGCGAGCTGGTGGACCGGGGCTGGTCGATCATGATTTTCCCTGAAGGCCAGTTGACGCGCGACGGCGCGGTGGGGCCGTTCCGCGGCGGTATCGGTGTGCTGGCCGCGTCGCTGGGCATTCCCGTCGTGCCCATGAAAGTGGATGGCCTTTACGAAATGAGAATGTCCGGTCGCCGACGCGCCGCGCGCGGCGAGATTGTAGTGACGATGGTGGAGCCAGCGCGGTTTGGCGCTCAGGATGAACCGGAAGCCATCGCGGAGTCATTGCGTGCAATGGTTGCTGACGCCTGAACTACTGTGAATTGTGGCGAGCGATTTCGTACTTCCAGTAAATTCGCCTGCGGGTATAATAGGCCGGACAGTCCGAAGGGTCGGAATGTCTGCTTCACTTTTCTTTCTTCGGGAGGACGACAGATGAAACAGTCAGGGACCAGATTCCCTTATAAGATTTTTTCCGCCACCATCATTTTAGCCGCAATTCTATTGCCTGCGGCGCCGCGCGCTCAAGGGCAGACGGCGGACATGATTCTGCACAACGGCAAAGTGCTGACGGTGGACAATAATTTCTCCATCGCGCAGGCGGTGGCCATTCGCGGACAGCGGATCGTGGCCGTGGGCACGGACGCCGACGTGCTGAAGCTGAAAGCGGCGAACACCACTACGCTTGATCTGAAGGGGCGCACGGTAATCCCGGGCTTCGTCGACACGCACCGACACATGTATAGCTATGCCGAGAATGCCTACGGCGGCACCATGACGGCGGCGCAACTGAAGCGTTTCCCGGTCGACTGGCGCGGCGTGCGCACCAAGGACGACGTGCTCAATCAGATCAAGGGCATCATGGACAAGGAAAAATTCAAGCCCGGCGATTGGATATACTTCGCCAACCAGTTGGCGTTCATCTCCGGCGGCACGGTCGCGCAGGCCAAAATCATGTTCGACGATCTCACGCGATTCGACGTCGACAAAGTTACACCCAACAACCCGGTCATCCTCTCCTTGGGCATCCCGGATTTCATGGGCGTCATGGTGAACACAAAAGGTTGGGACATCCTGAACAAGACGCACGGCGCGATGATTAAAGAAAATGGCCGCTACTGGATCAATCAGGCGGGCATTCCCACGGGACATCTGGAGCCGCCGGCGAGCCGTCTCGCGCTGCCCTATTCCTATAACCGCGATGCGGCGGTGCTGGCCGGTCTTTACAAGCCGGACATGCAGGAACTGAATTCGATGGGCCTGACCACGGTGTCATCGCGCATGCCGCAGGACGCGCTGCACGCTTATGAATATCTGGCCGCGCGCGGCGAACTGACCATGCGCGTAGGCTACGGGACGATTGAAGACTTTGGCGCGGTGCAAAATTTTGCGAAGGAGATGCCCGCGCTCGGCAAGAAGATCAACTCTGGCACCGACAAAATCTGGATCACCGCCAT
>CAMBEY010000142.1 GCA_945865705.1 Candidatus Sulfopaludibacter sp. SbA3 | reverse complement strand
GTGGCCGAAGGAAGTTCATGTTTGGCCATTCCTATTGCGCATCGAGTTTCTGGCCGCCCTGATCGTTACCATCATTCTGTTCATCTGGTCGATCACGCTGAATGCACCGCTGGAAGAACCGGCTAATCCCAGCTTGACCATGAATCCTTCCAAGGCACCGTGGTACTTCCTGGGCCTGCAAGAGATGCTGGTCTATTTTGATCCGTGGATGGCCGGCGTGATTCTGCCCACGGTCATCATCATCGGCCTGATGGCGATACCCTATATCGACATCAACCCGCTGGGCAACGGCTACTACACTTACAAGCAGCGCCGCTTCGCGCTGTGGACCTTCAACTTCGGGTTCCTCGGCCTCTGGGTTCTGATGGTCATCATCGGGACCTTTATCCGCGGGCCAGGCTGGATGTGGTTTTGGCCGGGCATGACCTGGGATCACAGCCGGCTGGTGTTTGAGTTGAACCGCGATTTGCATGACTTGGTGGGCATCACCAGCATGCCGGGCAAAATGGTTTTCGGCGCGATAGCCATGGGCGCGTATGTGGCTTTGTCGGCCTGGGGATGCCATAAGTTGATCCTGCTGACGGAGTTTTCGCGCAAGGTTTATGAGCGCATGACGCTGCTGCAGTACATCACCATGCAGGCGCTGTTGGTGCTGATGCTGCTCTTGCCGATGAAGATGGTTCTGCGGCTGTTGTTCCGCATCAAGTACATCTGGGTTACGCCTTGGTTTAATATTTAGCTCAACATTTGGGATGGGTAATCCAACCGAATGCAGTTTTGATTTTGTGGCATTAGTTTTACGAGACAACTTTTTTCGAAGTTATTTGGAATACCGGAGACTTCGGAATATCGGAGACTGAGGATGGCTGACGTTCCTCCCATTGGACCTGAAGAACAGGATCCAGTAACAAGCAGTTCACTTAGCTTATGGCTCATGCTGGCTGCCGTAGGGATGATGCTCACGATGATCTGGGCACTCTACGACGAGATGTATGCCATGCGTCCCTGGAAGGGCTTCCAGAAGGACTTCGCAGGTTTATACTCGGACTTTTTGGATAAAGCCATTCCCGCCGCCGCCGAAAAAGAAAAGGCGATCCGGGAGTCCGCCGAGTATCAGAAGCTGGCCCAGGAAACCGCCGCCGCCGAGCAGGCTGTGGCGACCGAAGTATCCGCCATCGACCAGGAGATCAGCCAGCAACTGAATCCTCGCATTACCTTGATGAACAAAGTTTTCCAGGAATCGCGCGGCGAGATTTCGGCGATGGTCTACCAACTGGAAAAAGCCAGCGAGAGCGGCAAGCAATCCATCCAGGAAGACATTGACGAGGTTAAGGCGCGTACCTTGAGCGTCTCGTTTCCGGCCAGCGGGGACATCGCCGCCGAAGAGAAGGAACTACCCTATCCGGAATTTGAAGCTGAGTTAAACCGCATCAAGACCCGCCGAACCGATCTTCAAACCAAGCGCATCGCCTTGAACGCCAACGCCACGGAACTGCGGCAGAAGCGTGATATCTATCTGAAGGATCACCTTGGCACGCTCACTGAAGTCCAGATGCGCGGATTGCAGAACGAAGCCAAGTCGTTGCAGCCGGGAATCAGGCAAATCCACAACGCGGACATCGATCTGGTAGACCGCTGCGAATCCTGCCACTTGGCCACGCGCTCGCCGATCACCATCACCGCCGCCGATATGGGTGGTCGCGCTGAGTTTGCCAGTCATCCCCGCAAGGAACTGCTGGCCATGCATGATCCGGAGCGCTTCGGCTGCTCCACCTGCCACAACGGCAACGGCCGCGCTACCACCAGCGTGGAGAAGGGCCACGGACGCCATAAGTTTTGGCTCTGGCCCATGTATGAGCGCGAGAACGTCGAAGCGGGCTGCCAGCAGTGCCATACGCGCGACATGTATCTGCGCGAAGCCACCACCATCAATGATGGCAAGCTGCTGTTTGATCATCGCGGCTGCGTGGGTTGTCACCGCTATGAAGGCTACGACTCTGAGACCGAGGATATCGCATACTACGCACAGTTGGTCGTGCAGAAGAAAGCCCAGAAAATTTCCAACATTCTTGAGGCCGAGCGGTCCATTGATCAGGCCGACCTGGCCGAGTCCAACGAAGAGGCTCGCAGCCTCTACGACCTTGCCGACAAGCTAAAAGTGCAGTCCAGCGGCATTGATGCTGAAGTTACACAAGTGAACTTGCGTTTGCGCGATCTCTATAAAGAACGTAAAAAAGTCGGGCCCAGCCTGAAAGAAGCGCGTGTGAAGTTCCGCAAGGACTGGCTACCTGTCTGGCTGAACAATCCGCAGGATTACCGCCCTGGCACGCGCATGCCGCGTTTCCGTTTGGACACCGATCAGGTGCAGGCCATTTCAGCTTACATCTGGCAAGCCGGTGTGGAAGGCCGCGTGCAGTCTCAACCTGCCGGCAACGCCGCTAGCGGCAAGGAACTGTTTGAAACGCGTGGCTGCATGGCCTGCCATTCCATGGGCGAAGGCGATCAAAAGCAGGGTGGAACATTCGCCGCCAATTTGAGCCGCGTGGGCGAAAAGCTCAACTACGATTACTTAGTCCGATGGGTTCACAATCCGCGCGAGAAGACGCGGCCTTACTGCCCCATCGAGAAGCGCGACCTCGGTCCTGAGGATTACGCAAGGCACGGCCTGCCGTTCGTCTTCGACGACGATCATTCGACCTGCCCCAACGACGGTGCCGAGTTGGTTGTTTCGCAAATGACGGTGATGCCCAACCTGCGCCTTAGCTTCGAAGAGTCTCGCGACATCGCCACGTATCTGATGTCGCTGAAGACCAAGCAGCCCAGCGAGTACGCTGCTGCGGATTATCTGAACGATCCGGCCATGAAGGCCAAGGGCTTGCCGCTCGTGAAACATTTCGGCTGCGCCGGTTGTCACGAAATCGCCGGCCTGGAGGACGAAAGCCGCATCGGCACCGAGTTGTCCAAGGAAGGCAGCAAACCGATCGAGCGCCTCGACTTCGGGCTGCTCACGCATCCGGCCGAACGCGAAGGCTGGTACAACCACAAGGGCTTCTTCACCAACAAGCTGAAGAACCCGGCCATCTACGACGAGGGTAAGGTGAGGGAGCCGCTCGAAAAGCTCCGCATGCCGAACTTCGACCTGAACGAAAAGGAGCTCGTCGCGCTGACCACGTTCCTGTTGGGTAGCGTCGAGTCGCCTTTCCCGGAGCGCTACCGCTTCCTCCCCCAGGATCGCCGCAAGGACATCCAGGAAGGCTGGAAGATCGTCACCAAGTACAACTGCATGGGTTGCCACACGGTGGACATCGGCCAGCGCTCGGAGCTTTCCGCTGTTCCGCGCTACCGGACGCCGGAGTGGAAAGATCAACTGCCGCCGCAACTGGTTGGCGAGGGCGCACGCGTCGAGCCCATGTGGCTGGCCAAATTCCTCGAGAACCCCGCCATGAGCGAGACCGACGTCAACCGCAACGGGGTCCGCACATACATGAAGACCCGCATGCCGACTTTCGTCTTCTCCGAAGGCGAGATCATGAAGCTGGTGAAGTTCTTTGAGGCGCTCTCGCAGCAGCCGCAACCGTACCTGGCGCCCAAGCAGGTTCCGCTCACCGAGCAGGAGCGGCTCATCGCCCGCAACCTGTTCACCTCCGACGCGGCCCCCTGCCTGAGCTGCCACGCCACAGGCGATGCGGTTCGCGATCAGCGCGCCACCGCGCCGAGCTTCATGCTCTTGCGCGGACGCCTGAAACCCGACTGGACCCGCCGCTGGATGCTGGACCCGGCCATGATGAGTCCCGGCACGGCCATGCCCTCCGGCCTGTTCACCATCACGGACGGCAAGGCCCGCTTCAACGGTCCGCTCCCGGCTGGCTCGGCCGGCTTCAAGGGCGACCACGCCGATTTGATCGTCCGTTACATGCTGCAGTTCTCCGGCGACGAACTGGCCCGCCTGCCGCGCATCATGCCGGCCGGTACCGGTCAGTAGTCCGTCGTTACCTTTCTAACCTTTCAACCCCCTCCGCCCACCAGCGGAGGGGGTTTTGTTTTGTGAACGGAGTCGCCATCGGAAGGGTGCGAGCCTGCGGAGATACATTGTCCGGCAAAGGACCGCTCCCTAGCTGTCGCGGCTCCATTCGCACAGCGACCGCCGATCCTCGGAAATTCCACAGCAAAAGTGCTAGACTAGCTCTACCGGAACGATTGACTTGTGCAGGGTGGAACAACTACAAGCAATCACGGCTCTGAACGCGTCTGTTGTATGTCCAGGTTGGGAGCACGATCAGTGAAGAATGTGACCAACAACTTTTATCGGCGCAGAGTCATCAGCTTATTCATACTGCTGGCCATCGCAACTTCCATGTCCCCTATTGCTATTGCTCAGGCTCCCGAACCAGCTCGTCCGGGTCAGCAAATCATCACTGTGGAAGTGGAGGAAGTCCAAATCCCCTTCTCCGTGTTCGACGATAAGGGAATTCTGGTAACCGATTTGAAGCAGGGCGACTTCCAGGTATTCGAGAATGGCGTCGAGCAGAAGGTCAATTACTTCCTTGCCCCCACCAATCTTCCGTTGCGCTTCGGCATCCTGATCGACACCAGCGCCAGCGCCCGCCAGCGGCTGAAATTTGAAAAAGAAGCCGCCATGCAGCTCGGCTACTACGTTCTGAACCATGAGAAAGACCATCAAGGCTTCCTCATGACCTTCGACCATGGACCGGAGGTGATTCTGGATTACACCTCCAATCCCGACGATCTCACCACCTCGCTCGATAAACTCGAGGCGGGCGGAGGAACGGCGCTGCTCGATGCCATCATCGAGGCCTGCCAGAAAAATTTATTAGCCGCTCCAGGACCGGGCATTCCGCGCCGCGTCCTGCTGGTATTCAGCGACGGCGAAGACAACCTGAGCGAGCACAGCCTGGAGCAGGCGGTTGATGTCGCGCTGCGCGCCGATGCGCGAATTTTTGTGGTTAGCTCCAACGGTTACGGCATGAACGCACCGGGCGACAAGGTACTCAGGGAGTTGGTCGAAAAGACCAACGGTCGTATGTACTCGCCGCTTGAGAACCTGCCCGGCTCGGCCTTTGCCACCGGCTACATCTCGAAGCATCAGATTTACGAAAGCCAGAACTCCGTTTACACACCCGGCACAGGACAGTACACGGCGGAGCTGGCGGCATCAATGACCAAAGCGCTTGAAGCCATCGGGCAGGAGTTGACCAATCAGTACGCCATCGGATACCGCTCCACCAACACCAAGCTCGACGGGCAGTTCCGGAATATCGAAATTCGCACCAAACGCAAAGGCGTCGATCTTCGCCACAAGCGCGGCTACTATGCCGTGCCGTAATTTTGTCAGGCGCCTTCCGTGTCGCCGTCAATGGCCAATTCTGCCCACAACAATCCACTCCAGGAGAACGCTCGCTTGAACCGTGCGAAACTCTGCAAGGCTAGATTCCGGCAAGACTCCCCGCGCTACACTTACCTCTATAAATCCAACCAGCTAACCAACCGACGCGTGCTGAATTTAGCGATGGTCGCTTGGTTGGTAGTACTGAGCGTCGCAACCAACAGCGTGCCGGGCCGGGCAGCGTCCGAATCTAACGATCTGTTCTGCGGCACTTATCCCAACCGAGTTCTCAGCGAACTGGGACTACACACACAGTTTCAGCAGCATCGCGCGACACGAGGATTTCTGCCCCTGCGCGACGCCACTACTGCGGCATTCGATGTAGGAAATATTGCGGTGCTGCCCGATGACGGCACGCTGGTTACCAGCCAGAATCCCTTCGATCTGGACGGACGATCCCTGACCTTCGATCCCAGCGGTACGGGCTACACCGTTCGCGTGGGCGCTGCGGCGTTTGACACCGTCGCGACTGAGCAGGGCGAACTGCTGAACCCAGCACCCGCCACCAATCCACAGAATATTGGCGATGATGGGGCGCGGAGCATCTCTCTGCCATTTGTCTTCCGTTTTTTCGGACAAACCTACACCACGGTCTTCGTGAATTCCGACGGCAATCTAACTTTCGTGCAAGGCGACACCTCCACCACGGCGCGGAGTCTCGCGCGATTCCTAACCGGGCCGCCGCGCATCGCTCCTTATTTTGCCGACCTCGATCCATCTTTAGCGGGCCGTTTGACAGTCTTTACAAGCTCGACGCGCGTTGTTGTCTCCTGGACAGCCGTCCCGGACTTTGTCGCTGCTGGAACCGGCCCCAGAGAAACATTTCAAGTGACGATGAATTCAGACGGTCTCATCGAGATGGCCTACGGCGGCATCAGCGGACGGGAAGCCGTCGTGGGAATCTCGCAGGGGAATTTGAATGCTACTCCGGCGATGGTTGATTTCAGCGCCACTTCCGGCGCAGTCGTGATTCAAAACGCTATTGCCGAAGTCTTCTCGCTGACCACCGAATTGGACTTAGCCGCCGTCACCAGGAGGTTCTATCAGACCCACGACGACGCTTACGAAAACATCGTCATTTTCAGCAACTTCAACTTCAATTTGAACGGGGCCTTCGCCTTCGAGGTAAATATCTCCAACCAAGTAACCGGCATCGGCCGCATCGGAAACACCACTACGTTTGATTTCTCGGGACAGTTCGGCAGCGCAGGGCGACTGGAGAGTCTGCTCAACATGGGCAGCCTGTCGCGCTATCCGTCCGATCCCAGCACCGTATTCCTCGGAGCGAATTCCACGTTAAGCGTGATGGGGCAAGAAGCCGGCCATCGCTTCCTGAGTTACGTTACCTGGGCCGATCCCGCCGGAGCACCCAACAGTACCGCACTGCTGGGCCGCGAACTTCAACATTGGAGCTTTTACTTCAACTCCGACGCCTCCGTCATGGAAGGCAATCTCATCCGTGACAACAACAATGGGACATTCACCACCACCGGAGTCGTGCAGAAGTACAACGAGATCGACCAATATTTGATGGGCCTGCGCGCGCCGGACGAAGTGGGGCCGAGCTTTCTGGTGAAGAATCCCTCGCCATCGCTGAATCCCGGAACCTCTCCATTTCTAAATGCCAACTTCAGCGGAACCCGCGCCAACGTGGAGCTAGGTCAGATCATCGCATCAAATGGGCCGCGCATTCCCAACTCCGTCATCGCTCCCAAGCGGTTCAATTACGCTTTTGTGCTGGTGACTGGCCGCAACACCCCAGCCACCGCCGATGAAATCGCCAAGGTGGATCTCATACGCCGCGAGTGGGAGAGTTTTTTTAATCGCTCAGTTGGATTTCGCGGAACAGCCAACACCAGCCTGACACATAGCCTGCGCCTGCAACCTAATCCGCTGGGTTTGTTGAATGGTGCCACGGTGACTGGAAGAATCGCATTAGGATCGCCGGCTCCGGACTCCATTTCCTTCAACATGACTACGTCAAATTCAGCAGCGGTGCGTGTTCCCGCTACGGTGAATGTTCCCGCCGGGGCTGCAATAGTTGAGTTTCCCATCACCGGAATGGGGGTGGGGCGCTCCCTCCTGGAAGCCAACGCAGCAGGCTTTCAAACTGCTTCATCTGTTGTCGAGGTCGTTTCACCACTTACCAGTGCCCGTCCACTTACGTTGGAAATATTGCAGGGCAACAATCAATCCGGACCAA
>CAMBEY010000141.1 GCA_945865705.1 Candidatus Sulfopaludibacter sp. SbA3 | reverse complement strand
AGGTAATGCGGCGAATGATGGTTCCCGAAGTACTGGCTTCGGTCTGGAGCAAGCGAACAAAGTTGTCCACTTCCTTCTCATTCGGCACGATGCGCTGCAGCGTTGCCAACTGATTTTCGAGCTGCTTATTATCGGCCTCCAGCCCGCGTAACCGCTCTCGGAACGGTCGCAGCGGCGTAACCTCAGCAGTCAGCGCGGCCACCTGGGTCGTTTTGGCCACATTGGCTTCCTTCACTGGCCGGAGCACTACATACTCGGCCCCGCCTGCTACTAATACCCCTGCCATAATCACCACTACAGCCTGGACTGCAGGGGAAAGATCACTAAGTTTTGGTAAAGCCATTGCTTTCCCCTCCTGTTTACGCGGCTGGCGCACCCGGCCGTGCCGGCGGATTGGCTGGTGCTGCTGGTGGCGGGAACAAAATGTCAACGGCGAAGGTGAAAGTTTCCACCTCGCCGGCGCGGGTATCTTGCGAAGTTTCTTTTAGATCAACAGATCTAAATTGTTTGCTGGCTTGCAAGCGAGTCATCAAATCGGCGACTGCGCGCATGCTCAACGCGGTCCCATTAAGTGTTAGTTTATCCTTGACCTTATCGATCGAGGTCAGCCAGAGCGTATCTGTGGAAGAAACCGCGCCAGCCAGAGTATTCAGCAGAATGACCGGGCCAGCCTGTTGCGACTTCAACTGCTCAATCACATTGATGCGGGCCGTCAGCAATTCCTTCCGCTTAGAGAACGTATCATACTGGCTCTGCACCTGGGCCAGTTCCGCCTTTTCGCGCTGCAGTGCGGCAATTTCCGTGTCCATCTTCTCGCCCGCCGCCACCAACCCGTTGTATCGGTACCATTGAACGGCCGCCGCAAGCACAATCACTCCCAGCAGCAGGCCGAGGATAACGCCGCCGCCGGCCGGAGCAAAAGTAATCGGCATCCGGGCGGATCGTTTCTTCTTGCTCCTGGCATCTCCCAGCAGGTTTACGCGAATCATAGATCTTCAAAGCTCCTTAGCGCCAGCCCGACAGCCACTGCCAGGCGAGGAGGATTGGCCGAAACAAGTTCTCCGAACTCCGCTTCGTTGTAGCGAATGCGGTGCAGCGGATTGAGCTGCTCGACGGGCAAACCCAGCTCTTGTTGCAAAAGATCCGTCAGTCCATACACGCGCGCCGAACCACCAGCCAGGTAGATCTTCCGAATCTGCTCACCGGCCGCCGTTGCGCGAAAGAAGTCGAAGGTACGCTGTATTTCGAGCACGATGATCTCAGAAACCGACTTCAGCACCGGCAACCGCGCTTCATCGCTGATCCCCGGCAAGGTCACTCCGGTCTTCAGCGTTTCCGCTTCATCGAATCCCAGATCGAGTTCCTTCTGCAGAGTGTCGGTATATTGATTGCCGCCCACCGATACGTCGCGCGTGAACAACGGCACGCGGCCCTTGATGATGTTGATGTTCATCACGCTCGCGCCCAGATTCAGCAGCGCCACCGTTAAATCGGGCGGCGGCTCATAGTTGTATTCATAAACATTCTGTAGCGCGAAGGCATCAATGTCGACAATGGTTGTCTCGCGTCCCGCCAGCCTGATGACATTGGTGTAGTTCAGTATCTTGTCTTTCTTAACCGCCACCAACAAAACGTCCATATTCGCATTTTCAGGGCTGGAGTCCAGTATCTGGTAATCCAGGTTCACTTCACCAATGTCGAAGGGGATGTGCTGCGCGGCCTCCATCTGAATGGTGTTCCCGAGTTCTTCTTCGGACATCGGCGGAAGCGACAGCTTCTTAACAATCACCGAGTGTCCGGAGACCGAGGTGGCCACGGACTTGGTGCGAAACTTTTGGTCAGTCAGTATCCGTGAGATGGTGTTGGAAACCTGGCCCGTATCGACAATCGCGCCATCCACAACGATCTCGGGGGCCAAGGCCTCCAAGCCCATATGGACGACTTCGATGTCCTTGCCGGTCCTCTTCAGCTCCACGGCCTTGATTGAACTGGAACCGATATCGAGGCCGACTACCTGTTTTGATCCGCCTAGTCCGAACATAATCCCCCCGGTCGTACTAACGGGCTTGCGTTACGCGCGCCTTCCGAACCGTACCTTTAACACTGCTACTGCGCGATTGACTCTGCTTTTCCATCCAACTGTCCAAGGCGGTCTTCTTCAATCTCCACCGGTTGCCTAGCTTAAAGGCTGGCAGCTTGCCCTCGGACAAATACTTATACAAAGAATCGGCTGAAACGCCCAGGTAGCGCGCCGCCTGAGCCACGTCCATAACTTCGCGCCAATCGGCTAACTTCGGCATCTCCGCGGTTTCCAGCCTGGAACAATTCGTTCAGATGTACAGTCGAACCCTGATCTTGCTGCATTGATCCTATCCTATTCCTGTCCGATCTGTTCTGATTTTTCCATGTCTTTTGCCGAGGTTTCAAGTAAGTTATGGGGCCTCTTCAAAATCTCACCCAATACTTAGGTCTGACGCCGTTGTTCATCACCGCCCGCCTGCCTGTTATTAATAATCCGTCAGCCAACACCTTGCTTCGATTCGCGGCACGAGGCAATATTTTTCGCAACATACCTGCGCACGGCTGTGCCTCACGAGGTACCTGCATTCATTGCGTACATGCAACCATCTGCAATGAATACAACTGCTTTGCGCGCTGCCCGGCACACGAATCGGACGTGCTGGCGTGCCTGTTATTCTGTCGAGCGGGGGGAACTTTACAAGACAGCCAGAACGTTTTTCGGTTAAACTCATTGATCTGGACCGCCCAGTTGGCGATCACCAGCGCTCTGATATACCACCGCCGCGCTGCGGGCGGGAGTGGAACTCCTTTTCGAGGAAGCACCGTGGATAAACGATTCGTCTTCGTCTGCCAGAACGTGGATTGCCGGGTACGCCAGGGCGACGAGATATTCTCCAGGCTCCAGTCCGAGTTGCCCACCACAGAGGCCCTCGAAGTCCGCCCCTACATGTGCTTCGGAGCCTGTCACGACGGGCCTAACGTGATCGTCTATCCCGACAAGGCCTGGTTCGCACCAGTCACACCGGGCAACGTGAATAAGGTCGTCGAATACGTCAAAGCCTCCGGCCCCCCAGATGGCCCAGGAAATGGAAAAGTCCCACCCGAGATGGACACCATCAACCAGGGCCTGAAGGACATGATCTACCAACTCCTCGACGCCGGCCTCTACTAAACAGCCCGGCGTGCCAGTTTGCGTGACAGTTTGCGTGCCAGTGCCGCGCGCGTCAGCATGCGGGCCGATGGAACAACCTGCCCCGGCCGCAAGCGCGTCCTTCCCATCCACAGATCGCGCAGATTCCCCAGAGCGAAATGCGCAAAAAACTATCAGCGTAATCGGTGTAATCTGCGGATAAAATCCCCCACCCAACTTGCCCAAATAATCGGTTCTGCCCAAAGTGCAAACGTTCACGGTTCTGACCACTCTGACCAAATTGACAAACCGGGGATTCGGGGGAATTTCCGATCAGTTTTCCTGCCGCTGCGTACCCATCTCGCACGTCAAATGATCCAAATCGTCCAACCTGACCACTCTGCCCACAAATCCCACAACGTCCAAATCGTCCAACCTGACAAGATTCGCGGCATCGTCGGAATTTGCCGGCCACCCCCACACCCTACCCCCCACCCCCCGCCTTTCCCGGTTTCGCCCAAAGATTCCAAATTCCCCCTATTGACTCGCCGCCCACTAGGCGCACGGTAAACGGTGCCGCGTGACAGTTTGCGTGACAGTGCCGCGCGCGTCAGCAAGCGGGCCAATGGAAAAACCATCTTCCGGGTGCCGCTGCTTTCTTGCGCCCGATTACGTTGTGATTTTGTGTCCTAAACGTGGGTTCTAGAGCATTTCTCGGGAAGGTGTAGACTGCTCTGGAATAGCCCTGAAGGGGCGATCCGTGAATAGCCGTAGGTTTTAACCTACGGAAGCATAGCCAAGCGCGGGAATTCAACCCCGCAAGGGGTTGACCGGTAGGGACGAAAGGCATCCGGGGCTACACCATTAGGAGAAATGCTCTAACTCTAAACCCCGGGACCCGGGACGTTGGGTTCCATAGGCCCGCTTGCTGACGCGCGCGGCACTGTCACGCGGCACTGTCACGCGGCACGGGCACGCGATACCGTCACACGTCACTTCACCGGAACTTTTTGCTTCAGCTCCTCGAACCAGTTCAGCACCACGTTGATCTGCGTGGGGGCGGAGGCTTGCGACTCGACGGGCTTCAGCATCAGGAAGCGCTGGCCGTCGGGGCTGACATCGTAGAAGGGAAAGCTGCCGCTCGTTGGCAGGTAAGGGCCGTCGAAGAGCATGTGCGGCGTGCCTGCAGTGAAACCAGAAACCACCGCTCCCTCACGGTCGCGGCTCTGATTAACGTCCACGGCCATGAGCTTGCTCCCGCTGCGGTAGAACAGCTCGCCGCCTTTGGGGTTCCAGGCTGGCTCCTGGCCGCCGTCGGTGGATATCTGCCACTTTCCGCCGGGGCCGGGATAGGGTTGCACGTATATCTCGCGCCGCCCCGATTCATCCGAAGAATAGGCCAGCCATTTTCCGTCGGGAGAAAACTTCGGCGCGGTTTCCTCATAGGAGGTCTTCAGAAAAGGTGCAGCCCTGCGATTTTTCAGATTCAGCACCCATAGATCGCGATTGGTCTCGGGACTCTGTTCAATAAACGCCAGGAGTTGTCCGCCCGGTGAGAACGAACTCGCATAGGGAAGATAATCGCTCACCGTCAGCCGCTCGGCTCCGCCGCTGCCGTCGGCCAACTGCCAATACACATTGGCCGGGTCCGTCCGGTTCGAGTGAAAGGCAACCCGACTCCCGTCCGACGACCAGGCTGGGGTGATATTTATACTTCCCTCAAAGGTCAGCCGGGTAAGGGTATTTCTGGAGAGGTCGTAAACCCAAATCTGCGAGTCCTGGTCCGAGACCGTTACGGCTATCCGGCTGCCATCGGGCGAGACGCGCGGAAACTGGAAAGTGTGCTGGGGAGCCGACAGCGGTTGTTCCTCACCGCTGCGGCTCACCCAGACCATGCGGGTTTGGCTGCCCGTAACTCCTCCGGGCAGAAAAGCCAAGGTTCCGGTCGAGGAGACGCTGTACTGCGCCGCGCCAGTCGAGTTAATCTGCATCACGCCTTCCAGCGCGGGAACGGCGGCGCCCGTCAGCGCCAGCCGCTGGGCGTCGAATGGGGCGGCCATCAGCGTCCCGGCTTGCGCATACAGTAAATGTCCGCTTGCGGCATAGCGTGGCGCAGTGCCTTGTGCCAGGTTCTTGCGCTCGGTCGGTGGAAGCTTCTCGGCCTGTCCACCGGAGACAGGCAGGTCCTCTGACTTTAATGCCTGCCCCACCGGCTGGACGGCAATCTGTGCGGCGTTCCAGCTAATGCTGGATGATGATCCCGCAAAGAGCAACGCTTGACCGCCCGGCAGGAACTCCGGCCAGCGGTGAATGAACTCTCCCGATCCCAGTTGGGTCAGTTGGTGCGGCGTGTTGCCTTCTTGCGCCACCTGTTGCAGGCCCAGCGCTGTTGTTCCCTGCAACGCCAGAATTCCCTCGCTGCTCCAACTGACTCCTCCGGGAGTGGGCGCGCTGGCCAGCGTCACTGCCGAGCCGCCATGCACGGAAACCTTCTTCAGCTTTCCGCCCGCGAAGAAGCCGATCCATTGGCCGTCGGGCGAAAAGAACGGACCAGTTGCGCCCTCGGTTCCCGCGATGGGTTTCGATTCATTGCTGTCGAGCGGGCGCAGGTAAAGCTGCGTGGCCATGTTCGTCACAGAGCCGCGCGCGTCAGCAAGCGGGCCGATGGAAAAACCACGCCCCGGGCGCCGCTGCTTTTTCCCACGCCCGAATCTGACGCCATCGTGAAATCCAAACCTTCGCGTCACCTTTGCATCATCACGAAATCCAAACCTTTGCGTCCGGGGCGTTGGGTTCCATGGGCCCGCTTGCTGACGCGCGCGGCACTGTCACTTCGTTCCGGCTGGAAGCCGGCGCTACGTTCTGGCGGCAACGGGCCTCTGGCCCGTTCTATGGGGCAGGCCGGAGGCCTGCCGTTACTTAAAAGCCTGCGGCACAAGAATAGTGCCGGGCTACCGGAGCAATCCGCTTGAATGCCAGCGATGGTGATGGTGGGAACCGCGAAGTTGGTCAGAGTGGGCGATTTGGAAAAGTTGGAAAATTTGTGCGACTGGCGGAACCGCGAATTTGGTCAGGTTGGAAAATTTGGATTATTTGGCGGAAATGGTTTTCAAAAAAGTGGTGATCGAGGACCGGTGGGAAGTTCCTGAACTGGGATTTTCAGAATTCCGTCCTACGCCAAGGCTACGGACGGCGGGCCGAATCCCGAACCACGGAAATCTTGTCAGAGTGGTCAGAACCGTGAACGTGTGTACTTTGGGCAGAACCGCAAATTTGGATGATTTGGCGGGCTGGCATGGGGCGGCATTGGGGCGAACATTTCGCGATCATGTCCACGTGCGCGCGAAAAATCCCACGGCGAGAAAATCGCTCACCGTGGCTACCAAACCGGGAATCACAAGAAGCGGCGGTTGGCTTTTTCGTCGGGGATGGTCATGCCCAGGGCGCGCAGTTTTTCGTCCACGTAGCGGCGGTAGGACTGGCGGATCTCTTCGTTGGTCATGGTCTTCAGTCCCCAGTGGAGGAAGCGCGGGTTGCGCTTGGAGGTGGAGGTGCCGAAGGTGTCGAGCGCGGCGGGGTACCAGGTGTAGAGCTTCTCCTGCGCCTCGGCCTTGCCCTCGGGGGTCTTGCAAGTGGCCTCAAGAAAGCGGTAGCCCATGTCGGAGTGGCCGAACTCGTCGCGCTCGATGGTGGGCGCGATGCGGCGCAGCGGCAGGTAGCTGGAGTGCTTCCACTCGCCGGCGTGGAAGGCGCCGTTGAGGTCGAGGAAGAAGTTGAACCAATTCATGTCAGTCCAGGTGTTGCGCGGCAGGTGGAAGGCGTAGTGCGCGAAGGGCGTGTCGCGGAAGACGAGGTCCTTGTCGATCTCCATGATGAGGCGGTGGAACATGATGCAGTGCTTCATCTCCTCGGCGACGTAGCCGGCCATGGTGAGCTGCGCGTCCTGATGCGGCGCGTACTTGCCGGCGTTGTCCAGCACGCTCTCGAAGAAGACCATGAAGCTGCGGTTGCCGGTGCGCTCGCCCTCGTGCGACATCATGCGCACCAGCAGGTCGCGGTACTCGTCGGGCAGCGGGTCGCCGATGTCGAATGTTTGCTGGGGTGTCTGCAGAGATTCTTCAGGCATGGTTGGACTCTTTCTTTCGATAGGATATGCACTCCATCTCACGCTCCGAGGCTGCGCGCCGGGGCTGTGCTCCTAGGCTGCACATTGGAGAAGAGCTATTCTGCGGCGGGTGATTCGCCATGTCAAGATCGTCAGACTGCACGGCACACAGGCCGCGCAGCTAAGTAAATGGGGGCGGGGAATTAATGCCAGATGGAGATAACTCGACGGGCGCTGCCTCCAGCTTGCGATACTCGGCGATGAAACGGAATAGCTGGAGGAAGACTGAGAAGATCAGCGGGCCGACCAGAAATCCGATGAAGCCGAACACCTGGCTGCCGCCGATGATGCCGATGAGGATCACCACGGGATGCA
>CAMBEY010000140.1 GCA_945865705.1 Candidatus Sulfopaludibacter sp. SbA3 | reverse complement strand
TGTCTTTGAAAATACAGTTGGCAACTTGGTCATGGATTCAATAGTCGCACCCATGCGCACATGCTCGTCCAGCTCGTGCATGCGCGTGGACTTCTTTTCCTTTATTTCTATCGGCACGATCTCGCTCTTAAACCACCCGTTCTTTGTAGCCGCTTCGGCGCGATTCTGGCTGGAGAGCGCGTACTCGTCCTGTTCCTGGCGGCTGATGCCGTGCAGTCCGGCGAGCTTCTCCGCAGTCTCGCCCATTAGCATATTCGAAAGCGGATCCTGGAAGCCGTCCTTATACATCGCGTCGGTGACAACTTGATTACCTAGGCGGTAGCCCCAGCGCGCGTTTTCGAGCAAGTAGGGCAGGCGGCTCATCGACTCCGTGCCGCCGGCCAGCACGCAATCCAGATTTCCTTGCTGAATCTCCTGAAAGCCCAGCGCGACAGCCAGCAGTCCGCTGGCGCACGCCTGATTGACGGTATACGCTGGCGAAGTCTCCGGCACTCCGGCGCGATAGCTGATCTGCCGGGCCACGTTTGGCCCGCCGCCGGCCTGACGTCCGTTGCCGAAAATCCCCTGCTCAATCAACTCTGGCTTCACGCCCGCGCGCTCGATGGCCGCCTTGGCGGCGATGGTGCCCATGTCCGCCGACGAAAAATCCATCAACGATCCGCCAAATTTTCCAATGGGAGTTCTTACAGCCGAAACTACATAGACAGGTTCCACACGGCCTCCTCAGGCTTGAGGTAACATTTTAGCACACGGCTCCACTACACAGACGAATGCGCCGAGGCTCCTTCTTGACGTTCGGAGTTATAAAGTTACGAGTCAATTAGAGGTGGGTTAATGAATCGAATGCGTGACTACGTGCGCGAGGCGCCCAGAACCAGCGAGAGGAACTCCTCGCGTGTCTGACTCTGGTCGCGGAAGATGCCCAGCATGGCGCTGGTAACGGTCTGCGAGTGTTGCTTTTCGACGCCGCGCATCATCATACATAAGTGTCGCGCCTCGATTACAACGCCTACGCCCTGCGGGCTGATCTTCTCTTGAATAGTCTCGGCGATCTGGTGCGTCAACCGCTCCTGAATCTGCAAACGCCGCGCAAACATATCCACCAAGCGTGGAATCTTGCTCAGGCCCACGACCTTCTTGTTTGGCACATATGCCACATGGCATTTGCCAAGAAATGGCAGCATATGGTGTTCGCACAGGCTGAACAACTCGATGTCCTTGACGATGACCATCTCATCGTAAGTTACGCTGAACAGCGCGCCGTTGAGTACACGCTCGGAGCTCATTGCGTAGCCGCTGGTCAGATACCGCAGTGCGTTTGCAGCGCGCATGGGCGTATCGCGCAGTCCCTCGCGTGTGGGGTCTTCGCCCAATTCAATTAACATGCGGCGCACCAGCCCGCTTACTGGGTCGGCAGCAGCGGCCCTGCTCGCAGATGATTTCTTTTTGGCAGCCATTAGTCCCCTTCACCCGTGTACTCAAAAAAGTTGGAGCTGGTTTCCTCCAGCCGCACACGCTCCAGCCGAGCGTTCCGTGCCGAGGGCAGATCGGTCCAGCGCTCTCGCACGATGTGATATATCTGCACGCAGAGGTTTTCCGTTGTGGGCACCAGGCTGGCGAAGCCCTGATCGTCATTGAGATTGATTTGATCGAAGCGGTTTAGTATTTCCCGCTCGGCGAGCCCGTCCAGTTCCGTCAGATCTACCACCATGCCCGTGCGCGCATCCACCGGCCCGGCAACGGTGATCTCAACGTGATAGTTGTGGCCATGCCCGCCGGGGTTGTTACACTTGCCGTAGACGAGCGTATTTTCGGCAGCCTCCAGCGCTGGATTGTGCAGCCGGTGCGATGCGGAAAACCAATACCGTCGTGTGAGATGGACCATGCGAATAGTCTCCGGTATCGTTACGCCGCTCCGGGACCGAAATAATCGGCGAAGAGGTCGGGCGTTTCGTAGAGGCGGATGCGGTGCAACTCGCAGAACTCGAGGCGCGGGGCGAGCATCTGCCATATCTCGACGGCAATGTTCTCCGTGGTGGGAATAACGTGCCGGAATACGGGGACTTCCTCGTTGAGGAAGCGATGGTCGAACACATCCAGCACTTCGCGATTCAGCACTTCCTTCAGTAGTTTGAGGTCCACCACCATCCCTGAGCGCTCGCTGATGTGTCCGCGCACAGTTACTTCCAGCACATAGTTATGCCCGTGGCCGTGCGGGTTATTGCACTTGCCGTATAGATCTTTGTTTTCCGCAGGCGTCAGCGCGGGGCTGTGATAAAAATGCGAGGCGGAAAATTCAGCCCGCCGGGTGAGATACACGGTGGGCTGTGAGGCACTATTGTTACGGAGGATGGGACTTGGCGCGGAACTCGCAGTGTTCTCTGGCATGAATCTCGCTATCGGCCTCCGCTTGAATATCGACGGCCCTTCCAGCTTACATCTAAATTCTGAGAATACCGCCAATAGGAGTTCATGAGCAACAGGAAAACGATTGCCGCGCCGGGTGGATAGTACACGCTCCAACGTGGACGCGCCACAAGCCGCAGCGCTGCAGCGCACAATGCTCGGGTGTCGCGCCCGAGCAATAAGAATAGGTTCTTGGTCCAGCCCTCCCACATATCTCCGAAGCGGCGGTACATGCGCGTGCGTACCACTCCCGTGCCCGTGCCGAACCAGATGCGATGTCCCGCCTGCTTCACCCGCCGCGCCAGCAGGACGTCCTCCAGCACTTCGCCGTGTATCGCTTCATGCCCGCCGACCGCGTCATACACCGCGCGGCTCATCAGGATGTACTGGCCATTCGCGGCGGCCTGCGTATCAGTTGGATCGTTCACGCGGTCGAAGCTGTAGAGCTGCGCCAACTGATCATAGATGATGGGGATGACGGCCTGCTCCCACCAGGCCTCGGTGATCTGCTCCGGCGAAAAGGAGAGCAGGTCCAAGCGTTCTCGTTCGGCGCGTTGGATGACGGCGGCGAGCTGGCCCGGCATGTGCCGCGTGTCGGAGTCAGTGAACAGTAGCCACTTGCCGCGCGCGTGTTGCGCCGCGAAATGCAGCGCATGATTCTTGCCAAGCCAACCAGCGGGCAAAAGTGGCACGCGGATCAAGCGAACGTGGGGATGCCGCGCGGCTATACTTTCAACGATTCGCGCCGTCCCATCCTCAGAGGAATCGTCAGCAACAATGATTTCAATGGGTTCGCCTTGCACGGAGTCCTGTGCCAGCAGCGACTCGACGCACGCGGCGATATTCTCCTGCTCATTGCGCGCAGGAATCAGGACGCTTACGCGCGGGCTGTGGGTGGCGCCGGAAAGAGCCATCTACCTCCTCCCAGCCTGTGCTGTCAAAAATCCGCTATCATAGAGAATGTACGCAGCATCGTAAAATGTTTTAGGGCAGGAGACCGACACAGCCATGACCGCGCGCGGAGAGACCATCGCCAAACTCGTGCTGGTGGGTTTTGTCACCTTTTTCGTCCTGTTCTTTTCCACGCCGCGCGGCCAGTTCAAGACGCTGGCGCTGGGCGATATCGCGCCCAACTTCACACTGCGCAATGAAGAAGGCAAGGTGGTTGCGCTGGCGGATTTTCGCGGCAAGATCGTCGTGCTCAATTATTGGGCTACCTGGTGCCCGCCCTGCATCGAGGAGATGCCTTCGCTGAACCGGCTCGCTGACCGCTTTCGCGACAAGGATCTGGTGGTGCTCGGCGTGAGTCTAGACGAGGACGCTGACGCCTACAAGGACTTCCTCGCCAAGAATCAAATTTCGTTCCTCACACTGCGCAATCCCGCGCGCGCCGTCAGCGAGCAGTACGGAACATATAAACTTCCCGAGACCTTCGTCATCAGCCGCCAGGGCCGCCTGCTAAAAAAGTACATCGGCCCGAAGGAATGGGACGGCGCGGAAATCGCCGCCGAGTTCAACGCCTTCCTGGCAGCGCCGTAACCGTGCCCCGCGCGCCAGCAAGCGGACCCGTCGAAAGCCACGCCACGGCTCGTGTAATCTCCAACACCCAACACCCAACACCCCGCGTCCGTCCGAGCAGTAAAATTGTTCTCCCGACGAAGGTGTCCGCTCGCTTACGTGCGCGGCTCTGTGACGCGCTTCACAACTCCAAGCGGCGCAGGCGCAACGCATTCGTAATCACCGATACGGAGCTGAACGTCATGGCCGCGCTAGCGATGATCGGACTCAGTAATATCCCGAAGAACGGATACAGTACGCCTGCGGCGATGGGCACGCCGAGCGCGTTGTAGATAAAGGCGAAGAAGAGATTCTGCCGGATATTGCGCATGGTGGCCCGACTCAGCCGCCGCGCGCGGAGTATGGCGCGCAAATCGCCATTCACGAGAGTGATTCCCGCGGACTCCATCGCGACATCCGTTCCGGAGCCCATGGCGATGCCCACGGTAGCCTGCGCCAGCGCGGGGGCATCGTTGATGCCGTCGCCAGCCATTGCCACCACGCGGCCCAACTTTTGCAGGCGCTGAACTTCTGCCAACTTCTGCTCGGGCAGCATCTCTGATAGCACTTCGGTGATACCCAGTTTGCCCGCCACCACGGCGGCGGCGTCCTGGCTGTCTCCCGTGATCATCACCACGCGGATGCCATCTTCGTGCAACATGCGAACGGCCTCCGGGGTGGTGGCCTTGATGGGATCGGACACTCCCAGCGCGGCGGCCAACGTGCCATCCACTGCGAGATAAACAATGGTTTGGCCATCGCGCTTCATTTGGCCAACCTCTGTGGGGAGATACAGCGTGTCAACGCCCGCCTCCGCCAGAAACGTGAGCCGTCCGATGGCGACGATGTGGCCGTTCACTTCGCCAATTACGCCTCTGCCGGTAACGGATTGGAATCCATTCACCGCAGTAAGTTCCGCGCCTCGCTCCAGTGCTTCACGCACAATCGCCGCTGCGAGCGGATGTTCACTGGCGCGCTCCAGACTGGCGGCCAGTGAGAGCGCGCCATCTTCCGTCCAACCTTTGTCAATCCAGCTCTGCATGACAGCAACACTCGTTAGGCGTGGCTTGCCTTCAGTCAGTGTGCCGGTCTTGTCCACCACCAGCGTGTTGATTTTTTCAAGCTGCTCCAGCGCCTCGGCGTTCTTAATCAGCACACCGGCTATCGCGCCGCGTCCCGTGCCTACCATTATCGACATCGGCGTGGCCAACCCCAGCGCGCATGGGCAAGCAATAATCAGCACCGCGACGGCGTTCACCAGCGCGTAGGCCAGGCGCGGCTCTGGGCCGAACAGCGCCCACGCCGCGAACGACAGCACTGCTGACAGCACCACGATTGGGACAAACCAGGAGGCTACCACATCGGCCAACCGCTGAATCGGCGCGCGCGTGCGTTGCGCCTCGCTGACCATTTGCACGATGCGGGCCAGCATGGTGTCGCGACCAACTTTCTCGGCGCGCATCTCGAGGCTGCCCGTGCCATTCACCGTGCCGCCGATGAGGCGCGAGCCAGGCTCCTTTTCGACTGGAATCGGCTCACCGGAGATCATCGATTCATCCACCGAGCTGGCGCCATGCAGCACGACGCCATCGACGGGCACGCGCTCGCCGGGGCGCACGCGCAGGCGGAAGCCCGGCTCGACGCGGTCGAGCGCGAGGTCATGTTCGCTGTCGTCCGGCAGAATGTGGCGCGCCGTTTTGGGCGCGAGACCGAGCAGTGCTCGAATTGCGCTGGACGTCCGGCTGCGCGCGCGCAGCTCCAGCACCTGGCCGAGCAGGACCAGCGTGATGATGATCGCCGCGGCTTCAAAATACTGCTCCACGTGGCCAGGCATGTGCTGGAACGCAGGTGGAAACACGCCGGGCAGGAGCGTGGCAACGATGCTGTAAACAAACGCGGTGCCGGTGCCGATGGCGATCAGCGTGAACATGTTGGGGCTGCGGTTGACGATGGACGCCCAGCCGCGCTCGAAGAACGGCCAGCCCGCCCACAGGACCACGGGAGTGGCGAGAATCATCTCCACCCAGTTCAGCGTGGCGACCGAAAATAATCGGCTGATCGGATCGCCCGGCAGATGCTTGCCCATGGCGATGGCCATCACCGGCAGCGAGAGAGCGAGCGAGATCCAGAAGCGCCGCGTCATGTCGGTCAATTCCGGATTGCTCTCTTCGAGAGTGACCGTGCGCGGTTCGAGCGCCATGCCGCACTTGGGGCAACTGCCCGGCTCGGCCTGCACAATCTCCGGATGCATGGGGCAGGTGTACTCGGTGCGCGTGGCGGGCATCTCAAATGAAACCGGCTCCAGTGCCATCCCGCATTTTGGGCAAGGGACGAACGATGTCTCGCGGACTTCCGGATGCATGGGACAGGTGAGCTCCGGCGCGGTGCCGCCGCGCGATTTCATCTGCTCCATCATGCCAGCCATCTGCGCTTCCATGGCCTGCATTGGATCGTAGCCGGGCGCGAGATAATTCTCCGGGTCGGCGGCGAAGCGCTCGGCGCACATGGGATTGCAGAAATAATATGTCGTGCCGTGATGGTTGAGCGTGCCGGCGGCGTCCTCCGGCATCACGTCCATCCAGCACACCGGGTCTTTAGCCATTCGACTCCCTAAGTCTTGATTCCTTCGGTGAAGTTGTTGCTCTGCAATTATAATAGACGCGAAGACACATTCCGAAAGTTCGCGGACAGACGAGGGGAAAAAACCACCATGCGTGTCGAGCTTTCACGGTTCCGAATCCGGCCTGACAAATCCGCGCGCGCCGACGAATGGCTCAAGATGCTCAATGACAGAATGGCTGAAGTCTTGCCCATGCTCGACCGCGAAGAGATGAAGATCGAAGTGATCTTTCGGGAAATGATCGACGGAGAAAAGTATCTGTATTGGTTTTCCGTGCAAGGAGACGAGGGGAAATCCGCCAACTCAGATCCAGATTATGAGGTGGGCCACAAGCACCTTGAGTTTGGGGAAGAATGCATTGACCACGAGTACGCTAGGCGAGATGCCCAGCCGCAGGTGATTATGGTGCCGCGTGAAGTTGCGAGATCCATGCAGTGGGAGAACCCGCCCGCGTCGGCGGTGGAATTTCAACGGCGCGAAATCATCATACGAAGAAATTTGCCAGAATCATCCCGCGAATAGGACCATATGACATCCGTTGTTGCTACCTTTAATTATCAGGGAACGTTGGGCATCTCGCAGGCGCAAAACCTCGGCGAGTCCTACACGCATCTGGGCGTGCGGCGCATCCGTGTGGACGAAGCCGCGCGCACCGTGGCCATCGAATACGACGCCACGCGCATGGACCAGCGGGGCGTGGCGGCCCTGCTACGCCGTCTCGGTGTGCCGATTGACAATTCGCTGCCTGCCTAACCGACATGGACTCACTCCTGTGATGAAGCGCCCCATTCAGCGCCGCGCCGAAGATCGACTCATGATGAACGCAGAGAAGCGTGTGTTGCGCTATCTGTGTCAGGCCACGGCCGACGCGGCGGCGCGCGCGGAGGTGATCGAGCTGTTGCGCGGATATCGTTTCGCGTCGGTGCCGCATCAGGTTCTGTTTGATTGTTTGAAGGCCTTGCCGACGGCAAGGCCCGAGCTGGTGGAGGCATTGCTTCCGGCGCGGCTGGTGCGGGCTGGGTTTCCAGATTTTGATCTGGAGCCGTTCCTGCGGCC
>CAMBEY010000139.1 GCA_945865705.1 Candidatus Sulfopaludibacter sp. SbA3 | reverse complement strand
GTGGCGGGCTACGCCGGTTGTCCGCTGGGCCGCGAGGCCATCCTCGATCTGACTCCGGGCGGGGACGCGAATGCAGTGGAAGGCCGGCTCAAGCTCGCCGCTGAAGCAATGGCTTACCGCCGTGAACTCTCCGGCCCTGCACAGTCCACGCGCTCGCAGTCTGGCATTCGACCGGCGCAGAGCGACTCGGCAAATCTCCAATCCATCTCGTTCGGCGGCATCGACGCTCCCGAAGAGATTCTCCAGCGCATCGGAGTGGAAGGCGCGGCGCTGGAGATTCCGCAGATTATCTCACTGCTGCGGTTGCTGGAAGTCGCCGTCGCGATTCGTGCGGCGCTGGTGCAGGCACGGCGCAAGTTTCCATTGCTTGCCAGCGTCGGTGAGCGCATCGGCGATTTCGAGCCGCTGGTCCGCCAGTGGTCCGGCAAGCTCCTGCCCTCGGGCGAGCTGGACGACCGTGCCAGCGCGCAGTTGGCGCGCCTCCGCCAGGAGATCGACAAGCAGCGCCGCACGATTCTTTCCTCACTCCGCAACCTGCTGCGGCAGGTGTCCGGCGAGGAGTCCGCGCAGGACGAGATCATCACCGTGCGCGGCGACCGCTTCGTCGTCCCGCTGCGCGCGCAGAAGAAAAGTCAGTTGCGCGGCGTGGTACATGGGTCCAGTTCTTCCGGCCAGACGCTCTACGTGGAGCCGCTCGAAACCATCGACGCCAACAACGATCTGGTGCGTTTGAAGGAAGAGGAAGCGCGCGAGGTGCACCGCATCCTGCGCGAGATCACCGCGTCGTTCCACGCCCGCGCCGCGGAAATAGCCGAGACCTCCGCCATACTCGCGCGTCTCGATCACGCTTTCGCTTCGGCGCGCTTCGCGGCGGAATATCACTGCGTGATTCCGCGATTCTGTGAGAAGGACGCCGCGCCGAGCCTGACGCTGGAGGCCGCGCGCCACCCTTTGCTGGAATCGCTGCTGCGCGGCAAGGGATCAGAGAAGCAGTCATCCGTGGTTCCCCTGACGCTGACGCTCGGCGAGAACAGCCGCATGTTGGTCATCAGCGGCCCCAACACCGGCGGCAAGACGGTGGCCATGAAGACCGCCGGGCTGCTGGCGCTAATGGCTTTGTCCGGACTGCCCGTGCCCGCCGAGCGCGCTGAGTTTCCATTCTTCGATCAGGTGCTCGCCGACATCGGCGACGCGCAATCCATCACCGAGAATCTCAGCACGTTCTCTTCTCACCTGCTCAACATCAAGTCGATGCTGGAGTCAGTAACCCCGGCGTCGCTGATCCTGCTCGACGAACTCGGCGGGGCCACCGACCCGGAAGAAGGTGGCGCGCTGGCCGTCGCGGTGATGGAACGCTTCCGCGCGCTGGGCGTCTTCGCCGTCACGTCCACGCATCACATGGCGTTGAAAGCCTACGCGGCTAGTAGCGACGGTCAGCAGAGCGGCAGCATGGGTTTCAATGAAGAGACGCTTGCGCCCACTTACAAGCTGGAGTTGGGCCGTCCCGGCAGCTCTAGCGGACTGGCTACTGCGCAACGATTAGGCCTGCCCGCCGACGTGCTGGCGCGCGCGCGTCAGGCGTTGTCATCCGCGCATCATGATGTCGAACGCTTTCTCTCGCGCCTGCAGGAGGACTCCGAAGCCGCCACCCGCCTGCGCGCCGATCTGGAACAGCGAACGGCGGAGCAAAGCGAGCGCGAACGCATCTGGGCCGAGACGCAACGCCAGCGCGAGACCGAGCGCGCCGCCGCGTGGGAGCGCCAGTTGGACACACTCACGAGCGAACTGCACGAGCGCGCCGAATTAAAGCTGAAAGAGATCGCGGCGTTGGCTAATCCAGGGGCTGGCGCTCCGCGCTCCGGCAAGTCCGCCGACACCGCTAAGAAGGCCGCACGGGTCGCGTCGCAATTCAAGGAGCAGGCGCAGGACGATCTGCGGCAGAGTTGGGTCAGCCACCTCAGCGGCACCGGTACCGACGCCGAAGCCAGCGCCCCCGAGCAAGCGGTTGCCGGTCCCGCAGCCGCCGCTTTTGCTGCCCTTCCTCTTCCCGCGCTCACGCCGCGCCAGGCCGCCGTGGGCGACCGCGTTCACCTGAAGAGCTTCAACAAGACCGGAATCGTTCGCGCCAAGAGCGACAGCGGCCTCGAAGTGGAGATCGGATCGCTGCGCATGAGGGTGTCCTATGATGATGTCTCCGAAGTAATTCCCGCCGCGTCAGCCGCCTCGTCGACTAGCTCAAGCAATAGCAAACCGGCAGCGAGCCATGCTGGCGGGAGCGGCGGCGCGGGCATCCGCGTACGCATGGAGAACGCCTCGCAGGGTTCATCCGCCGAGATCAACGTAATCGGCGAGAACGCCGAGGATGCCGTCCGCCGCGTGGACAAATTTCTGGACAACGCCCTGCTCGCCCAATTGACGCGCGTGCGCGTGGTCCACGGTCACGGAATGGGCATCCTGAAGCGCGCGCTGGCCGAGATGTTCTCGACGCACCCGCAGGTGGAAAAGTTCTCGCCCGCCCCGCCCAATGAAGGCGGCGCCGGCGCCACCATCGTGGAGCTGAAACAATAATTTCATTCAGAAAATCTTCAGCTATTAGCACTGCTGTTATTCCGAGAAGCACCGTGACGAGGAATCTGATTTCCTGCCGGGCGAACAGACAGCAGATTCCTCGCTGCGCTCGGAATGACAACCCTAAAATGTGGGCAGACAGATTCTGTCTGCTGAATTCTATAACCAATTCATGGCTCTTCCATGGGATTTCGCCCAGCAGGTGGAGGCGGTCCCCAGCCGCCCCAAGGTGGAACAGAGGACAATGACTGGCATCGGCGGAGCAACCGGATGGCAAGCCTGATAGAATGAGGCAGGGGGAATGCCTGCATGTTGAATGAATATCTCAACGCGGCGCTGCACCGGGCACGCTACGAAATCATTCCCGATGATGGGTTCTACTACGGGGAGATTCCCGGCTTTGACGGACTTTACGCCAGCGCCGCCAACTTGGAAGACTGTCGTGAAGAGCTGCGCCAGTCGCTGGAGGACTGGATGCTGTTCCGCATCTCAAAACAACTTCCGCTGCCGGTGGTGGATGGCCTCGAATTGGCTGTCAAAGAGATTGCCTGATGCCGCGCCTTGGCCCTATCAGTCGGCAGGAACTAATCAAGCATCTGAGGGAGTTGGGATTTAGCGGACCTTATTCCGGAGGAAAGCACCAGTTCCTCAGCCGCGGCGACCGCTCACTAATTCTGCCCAATCCGCATCGTGGGGACATTAGCGTTGGTTTCCTCAATCGCATTCTGCGCCAAGCCGGTGTATCCAGAGAAGAGTGGGAAAACCTTTAATACCACTTCTCTCTTCTGACTTCTGTCTCCTGACTCCTATAATCATTCCATGTCGCTTCCCCGAGATTTCGCGCAGCATGTGAAGGCGACGGCGGATATTGTCCGCATCGTCGGCGAGTCGGTGCGCCTGAAGAGGGCGGGCAATAGTTGGATTGGGCTGTGCCCGTTTCATCAGGAGAAGACGCCGTCGTTCAATGTGCATCAGACCAAGCAGTTTTATTACTGCTTCGGCTGCGGCGCCAAGGGCGACGTGTATAAGTACGTTCAGGAGACCGAGCGCGTCGAGTTTCCCGAAGCGGTGCGCCGCGTGGCGACTCGCAGCGGCATTCCGATTCCCGCCGATGTCCCGCGCCAGCCGGACTCGCCTGAAGAGAAGCAGCGCGGACAGCTCTATGAGCTGCATGAGCGCGCGGCGAAGTTCTTTCGCGAGCAACTGAACTCGGCAGAGGCCGCGCCGGTACGCGAGTTGATCAAGCAGCGCGGCGTTACCGGCGCGTCGGTCGAGGAGTTTGGCCTGGGCTACGCTCCGGGGCGGGGAAGCGCGTTAGCCGACGTGTTGCGCAAGGAAGGGTTCGATCCCGCATTGCTCGAAACCAGCGGGCTGGTCATTCGCCGCGAGGGCCATCCTGAAAATGACCGAATGCACGATCGCTTCCGCCACCGCTGGGTGTTCCCCATCGCTTCTGATACGGGCCGCGTGGTGGCCTTTGGCGCGCGCGCGCTGGGCGACGATCAGCCGAAGTATCTGAACTCGCCGGAGACGCCCATCTACTCGAAGGGCCGCGTGCTCTACAATCTGGCGCGGGCTCGCGAGGCGATTCGCAAGTCCAATCAAGCGGTGCTGGTGGAGGGCTACATGGACGCCATCGCGGCGTACCAGGCCGGTGTGGTCAACGTGGTGGCCAGTTGCGGCACGGCGCTGACGGCGCAGCAGGTGAAGCTGCTGGCGCGCTCGGCGACGGAGGTGGTGGTCAGCTACGACCCGGACACAGCGGGAGCCAACGCCACGGATCGCTCGCTGGTCCTGTTGCTCGAAGAGAATCTCGCCGTGCGCATCGTGCGGCTGCCGGACAAGCTGGACCCGGATCAGTTTGTGAAGCAGCGCGGCGCGGAAGCCTACCGTGCGACGGTGGAGGCGGCGGCGCCGTTCTTCCGCTATCTGGCGACGCGCGCGCTGGAGGTCCACGGCAAGAGTTCGCCGGAAGCGAAACTCGCAGCGGTGAATTTCGTGCTGCCCTACTTGAGCAAAGTTCCCAACGCCCTCATACGTTCCGAGCTGATGGCCGATATAGCTCAGAAGCTGGACGTGAACAGAAGTGTGATCGGCGACAGCTTCCAGAAGGCCACGCTGGGACGGCGCGAGTCATTGCCCGTAACCGTTGGGCCAACGACGCCCGTCATGGGCGGGGGGACCCGTCAGGCGACCATCCAACGGTTACCCGCCGCGGAAACCATGCTGATCCGGTTGTTGCTCGATGATGCCGAGGCCCGCGAGCAGGTGCTGGAACAGTTGCACGGCGAGCAGGACCTGGTCAGTGAGATGGAGGCAGCCTCAATCGTCGCGGAGTTGGTGGGAATTCTCGATGCCGGAGGGGCGCTGGACTATGCGGGGCTTTCTGAAAAGCTCGATTCATCCCGGCAGCGGATGCTGGCCGAGATCGCCTTTGACCCCGAGGCGCGGCCCGTATCATACGAAGAAATAAGCTCTTACCTGAACGCCTTGAAGCGCAAGCGGCTCTTGAAGCAGCGTCAGCAGTTACTGCAAACGATCCGGGAAAGCCAGGGCAAATCCGATGGCCGACCGCTGCGCGAACTGCTGGAAGCGGTGCAGCAACTTGACAGAAAACTCGCTGAACTAGTATAAAGGGAAGATTTCGTTCCGCTTTATTCGCATGTCTATAAGTTTGTTGTGAATCCAAGCAGCCTTTGGAATCATCCAACACCATAGGCTGGCAAGTAGGTAAGCAGGCGCAGCCCGCAGGGCCGACGACGCACTCGTGCCGGATGCAAACGATGAAATCAAAACAAAGAAAATCAATAGTAGCTTCCGGTTCGGCCGGCAAGGCTTCAAAGGTGACTGTGAAAACTGCTCCAAAGAAATCCGCAACGGCTCTCAAGAAGACCGTCAAGTTGACCGCCGCCGGTAGCTCCCAGGCAAAGCACGCGGCTGCCAAGACCACTGTTGCTCCGGCGGCGAAAATTGCCGGCGGCAAGAAGAGTGCCGCACCTGCTGGGGTTATCGACCCGAAACGGTTTCAAGCCGCTGCGTCTTCGCCCGCGGAAACCACCGCGAAAGCAGGAGGGGCTGCGCCTAAGCTGACCATGAAGGGCAAAGGCGCTGGCGCGAAGAAGAACTCCGACGGCGAGATGCGCGTGATGGAAGGCGCCGCTGGCGCCGATGCCGGAGGCGATGAAAAAGACGATCCGCTCATGGATCTGATCAACCTCGGCAAGCAGAAGGGCTATCTGCTCTACGACGACGTGAACGACCTGCTGCCGCCCGACGTGCAGAACTCCGACGAGATTGAAGACATTCTGGCCACCATCGGCACCGCCGGCATTGAGGTGGTGGATGAAAGTCCGCGCGCTGCCGGCGATGAAAGCCACGATCATCGCCTGGACGAGATGTCCGAGGACGGCGAAGTCGAGGTGCCCACCGGCGTTCTGGAAAAGACCAACGATCCCGTCCGCATGTACCTGCGCGAAATGGGCACCGTGCCGCTGCTGACGCGCGAGGGCGAAGTGGAGATTGCCAAGCGCATCGAGCGCGGGCAGCTCGCCGTACTCAAGACCATGTCGCGCTCGGCGATTATCGTTGCTGAAATGATCAGCCTCGGCAAGGCGGTCCGCGACGGCGACCGCTCCATTAAAGAAATCATCGTGTTCAGCGACGAAGAGCTGGGCGAGGAGATGCTGCACGAGAAGGCTGAGGAGTTCTGCGGCGAGATGGGCGACATCGCCAAGCAGCACAAGAAGGTGATCCTGTTCCGGCAGAAGTTTGCCGCCGTGCCGCGCACCAAGAAGCCCAAGGACTACCGCAAGGCCCGCATCGCGCTGGCGCGGCAGCGCATTTTGCTCTCCCGACAGATTCGCGCGATTGGGTTCACTAATCTCGAAAAGAAGCGCCTGATTGAGTTGGTCCCCAATGTCGCGCGCAAGATGGAAGAGATGACCCGGCAGCGGACGTCGCTGGAAGAAAAGCTCAAGACGGCCAAGGGCGCCACCGCCAGCGATCTCAAGAGAACTTTCGCCAAGCTGCGCGTACAGGTTCAGACGATGGAGCAGGCTGCCAGCGCCACCACCGCCGAGATGCGCCGCATCATGCAGATCATCGTGGAGGGCGATAAGCTGGCCGAGGCCGCGAAAAAAGACCTCACCGAAGCCAACCTCCGCCTGGTCGTTTCCATCGCGAAGAAGTATACCAACCGCGGCTTGCAGTTCCTCGACCTGATTCAGGAGGGCAACATCGGCCTGATGAAGGCCGTTGACAAGTTTGAATACCGGCGCGGCTATAAGTTTTCGACCTACGCCACCTGGTGGATTCGCCAGGCCATCACGCGCGCCATCGCCGATCAGGCGCGCACCATCCGCATCCCGGTGCATATGATCGAGACTATCAACAAGCTGATCCGCACCTCGCGCCAGCTCGTGCAGGAGTACGGACGCGAGCCTACCAGCGAAGAAGTTGCCAAGCGCATGGACATCCCTGTTTCCAAGGTGCGCAAGGTGATGAAGATCGCGCAGGAACCCATCTCGCTGGAGACGCCCATCGGCGAAGAGGAAGACTCGCATCTCGGCGACTTCATCGAGGATCACGGCGCCATCTCGCCCGCCGAGGCGGTCATCAACGTGAACCTGAAAGAGCAGACCTCCGGCGTGCTGAAGACACTGACGCCGCGCGAGGAGAAAGTCATCAAGATGCGCTTCGGATTGGAAGACGGCTCCGAGCGCACGCTCGAGGAAGTCGGCCAGAGCTTCGCCGTAACCCGCGAGCGCATCCGCCAGATCGAAGCCAAGGCGCTGCGCAAGTTGCGGCACCCCTCGCGCAGCCGCAAGCTCCGCGCGTTCCTCGAGCTGGGAAGCTGGCGCGACTAACCGGATCAGGATTGGCCCAGCAAAAATTCAGGAATGACCCGACCGCGGCGAGCCATCTCGTCGCGGTTTTTTCTTGCCCATTTTTGGCTGGATGGCGTATCCGAGCCGCGGCAGTCATGCCGCGTCCACGATGCCCGCCGCCAAATAAGCGCCCCGCAGGTGAGCAACGTACAGAGGCAGGCGGGGAGTGACGCCAACTTTGGTTTACACGATCA
>CAMBEY010000138.1 GCA_945865705.1 Candidatus Sulfopaludibacter sp. SbA3 | reverse complement strand
CGCTTGACGCGGCTACCAAAGCGGCTACCAAACCACCAGGGACATTCGCGCTCCGGCGTGCCTTGGTAGCCACGTCAAGCGTTTTTCTTGGCGCGGCTGTTCCTGCCTTTCGCCACCCAAACACCCTGCCCCCTATTCTTGAGACCGCTGGCAGGTGAAATGCTTGCAAAACGGCTACACATGATCACCACAGACTCAACAGCCTTTCCGGCTTTTGCCATCGAGAGACAGAGTGAGGAAATGAAATGTGTCTTGTGAAGGACCGGGCAAATAGCATATGCGTACTCTGAGTGGATGGGTTGTTCGCGCTAAAAGGTTTCAGGCGGAGGCGTATGCTTTGTACCTGGCCTGCCGGGACGCGCGCACGCCGTGGTATGCCAAGGCGTTTGCCGCGCTGGTGGTGGGATATGCGTTTTCGCCCATTGATTTGATCCCTGATGTCATTCCCATTATCGGGCATCTCGACGATGTGATACTGGTGCCGCTGGGCGTGTGGATTGCCGCCAGGATGATCCCGCCGGAGGTGCTCGCCGATTGCCGCGCGCGGGCGGCGGAGCACCAATTGACCAAATTGCTAAACAAGCCGCGCAGCCGCTGGGCCGTGGCAGTGATCATCGTCATCTGGGTGGCAGTCGCGGCGATTTTGTCTTACTGGCTGATTGGTTACTCTCTACAATAGATAGCCTATGGAATTTCTGGAAGAGCTGGTGCGGCGCGAGTTTACTTTTCGGGTGTTTGAGGCTTATCCGAAGCAGCTCGGCGCGGTGAAATACAACTGCGTCATGTTGCTGGACCTGCTTCCCGACGGGCGGTGGACGCGCTTCTCCGCGCCGGGACTCTTAATTGACGAACAGATCGGCCTGCTGATTGAGCGCAACGCGCGGCTGGTGTTCGTACACAAAGCGCAGGAAGTGCCCGCCGAGGGCGAGCCGCTCGAAAACTATCGCCGCTTCGTGCAGGAATTGGATGAATTGCTGGCGGGCCAGGCACCCACCACTCCTTAAGTCAGACCCCCTTCAATGCCAATTTCTTTTTGCGCTTGACAGGCGACTCCGCATGGGTCAAAATTTGCAAACGGTCATGTTAAGAACTCTTGCCACGCTCGTGCTGCTGGTCCCGTTGTCTTTGAACGGGCTGTGGATGGTGTGCGCGGAGAGTCCGACGGGCTTGCCCGTGCAGGACGCACCCGAGGCGGCTCCCGTGGAAGTGTCTAGCGCGGCACCGCATTGCAGTGGTTCCATGTGCCCGCTGGAGAAACCTGCCGAGACCGGCGCGATCTGCCTGTTGTCTTCCACCGGGGATGGCAGTTCGATCGCCGCATTCGCCTTCGTGGTGGCCGCACCGGCATCCGCCGTATCGGTGATAGCCAGCGAGCGCAGCATGGCAGAGCGATCCGAGTTTGCGACGACGCTGTACGCCGATGCGTCGCTGAATCACACCTCGCCACCTCCCCGAGCCTAGTTCCCAACTATAAATCTCAAGAGATATTCCAGGCGAAGTCCGCCATGTTCCCGTGGTTGCACGGACTAGTTGCGCGGAGTCGCCTTGGTAGCTACGGTGAGCGAATTTCTCACCGTGAGACTTACCTGCGAAACTCTCGGCCCGCTCTCGACTCACAGCGCCAAAGCCCACGGCGAGAAAATCGCTCACCGTGGCTACCAGGGCGTCCTACTGATCACAAATTTCCGGAGGCCGGCTGCCGGTCATCCGCAATCACTAAATGGAGGCAATACCGTGAAGATTCAAAAGCAATTGCAGCACGCGGCGCTGATGATGATGATGGTCCTGTCGCTGGCCACAGGCAAGGCGTGGGCGCAGTCCGCAGGCAATACCGGACAGATCGTGGGACAGATTTTGGATCCCTCCGACGCAGCCGTTGCGGAGGCCACGGTAACTGTTCGAAACATAAACACGAACTTTACCCGCACGACGACGACGGATGGAGCGGGCCGTTTCGCGGCTTCTCTGCTTCCGCTCGGGCCATATGAAGTGACTACCAATGCGAACGGCTTCAAGTCAACTTCACAGGAGGCGCGGATAACCCAGGGCAACACGATCACCGTGAATGTCAAGCTGGCCATAGGAGCCAGCAGCGAAACGGTGGAGGTCAAGGCCAGCCCGATCACGCTGGAGGTTACTAACGCATCCACGCGCTCCGTCTATACGGACGTGCAGTTGACGAGCCTGCCCTCGGCAGGCCAACGCATTCAGAACTATGCCTGGAACATTCCCACCGGGCAGATTGAGCCTGAGTGACGGGGTATCGCCCTTTCTGGTCAGAAAGGAATTTACACCAACGTTACCCTCGATGGCTCGGATTATCTCACCAGCTTCGGCTGCGCAACCGGCAACACGCGCGGCGGAGTCGGCAATGCTTCCACGCTGAACCTGGACGCGTTGCAGGAACTGAGCGCCACGCGCAGCGTCTTCCCGGCTGAGTTCGGGCGCACTACCGGCGGCGTAATCAATATGACTTCGAAGTCGGGCACCAACCTGTTCCACGGAGCGGCGAGCTACACCATCCGCCACCATGACCTGACCAAGGCCGACGCCTTCGGCAATGACTCGGCGGGCCGCAACCAACAGTTCGGCGGCACCTTGGGCGGGCCGATCCTGAAAGACCGCCTGTTCTTCTTCACCGCGCCTTTCTTCCAGGTCGCCACCAAGCCGGTCAATGTGGAGTACCAGAACCTCTCGGCGGCACAACGCGGCACGCCCGCCGGGCAGGCGCTAATCGCAGTCGCTCCCGAAGAGACTGTGGACACCAAAGCCAACTCCCAGTCCATCCTGTCCCGCCTGGACTACAACTTCTCCGGCGGCAGCAGCTTCTTCCTGCGCGCGGACTTCACCCATACCGCCGGCACGACGCTGACGGGAACCGACAACAACGGCAGCGGGCCGAGCCTCACTTCCACCACGCCCAGCGCGCTGTCCAACCACACCATCACGGAGATCTTCAGCGGCACGCTGGTGGGCCAACTGACGACTCCGGTGTCCAGCAGCATGCTGAATGAGCTGCGGTTGCAGTTTGGACGCGAAGACCGGCCGCGTACGCCGCAGGGTTCCGGGCCGCAGGTTACCGTACAGAATGCCGGCAACACCATCGCCGTCTATGGACCGCAGGCCACCGGCGTCAGCTTCGGAAACGGGGCGTTCCCCTCCGTCGATGGGCGGCATCAAATCATCGACAATTTCTCCATTGTGCAGGGCGCGCACACGGCCAAGTTCGGCGTGGACTTCCTGTATATTGGGACCAACCTGACCTATTCGCCCGGCCAAAACGGGCATTACACCTTCAATAGCGTGGATAGCTTTTTGAGGCGGGAACCGTTCTCGTATCAACAGTTCATCGGCACCGGCGCCTTGCGGACTTCCGTCAAGGAGCTCGGGCTGTATCTGCAGGACGAGTGGCGCATTCTGCCCACCGTCACGCTGAGCCCCGGCTTGCGCTATGACGCCGAGATTCGTCCGGACTACCTGACTCCCACTGCAATCGGGTCCAAGGCTCCCGGCGCCACCAAGATCTCGGATGAATGGAATCAATTCCAGCCTCGTCTGGGAATCGCCTGGGATGTGCTGGGTCGTGGCAAAACCATCGTGCGCGGCGGCGGCGGATTGTATTACGCCACCACGCAGATGCCGGAGTTCGCGCAGGCCTTGCTGTTCAACGGCGGCAACCCGGAACTGGGCCTGGGATACGCGATTTCCAACGTGAATCCCGCGGCTTTGACAAATGCATTCGCAGCGGCCGGGGTGAATCTGGCGGCGGCGCCGCTGAACAATCTGCCGGTGCTTTCGCCGTCGCAGTACCTCACATCGATCGGCGTGGTGGGACAGAGCGTCTACTACATGGACGAGAAGTTCCAGAATCCCCGCGCGCTGCAGTGGAAGGCGAGCATCGAACAGCGGATGGCCGAAGGAATCACCCTCAGCGCCGACTATACGTACGTCAATTCGGTGAACGTGGCCAGGAAACTGGATCGCAATCTGGGGCTGCCCACGGCTGATCCCACCGGGCGCATGCTTTACCCGACCACACGCCCGGACACTCGCTACCAGTTAATTGTGGCTTCCGAGGCCGCCGGCCGGGGAGTCTACAACGCATTCGTCGGCTCCTTGAATGTGCAGCGCCGTCAGTTCATTCTCACCACGAACTACACGCTGGGCTACAACAAGTCGCTGGCCGACAATGAGCGTCCCGTGGGCAGCATTTCCCGCGAAACCCAGTTCGATCTGAACAACGATTATGGCTGGTCGCAGATGGACATCCGCCACAACTTCACCAACACGGCCATCGTCTACATGCCGTTTGGCTTTACGTTCACCAACTCCACCCGCCTAACCTCGGGGCGGACTTTCGATGCCCGCTCCGGGACCGACCTGAACCGCGACGGGCAGAACACCGACCGGCCGATTCTGAACGGTCGCGTGATCCCGCGTAACGACTATCGCAATCGCGCCTACTACGGTGTCGATATGCGTGTGGAGCGGAACTTCGTGCTGCCCAACGAAAAAGGCCGGTTCATCGTCTCGGCCGATTTCTTCAACATGTTCAATGCGGCGAATATCAGGCTGTCTGGAGCTGGCACGTCTTACGGCAATGCCGGCACCGTGCTCCAGAACGGCCAGCTTGTTCAACTGGGACCGCAGAGCCCGGCCACGTTCATGCAGGTGAAGGACAGCGCCGGCAACTATATCCGCTCCAACAGCCCTGGCGATCCGTTCCAGATGCAGGTGGGTGTGCGCTTCCAGTTCTAAGCTGGTTGCGTGACAGAGCCGGGCGCGTAAGCGAGCGGACACGTTTGACGATTGCAGGTGAACGTTGGACGTGTCCGCTCCCTAACGGTCGCGGCACTGTCACGGATTTTGAACCAGGCGAGCTTGGGTGAGTTTGGAACTGTTTGGTGCTAGACTCTACCCAGTACGTGGGAGGGACGGCGGGGGCCTGCCCTCCCACACTAAATTCCCGGCACGTTCGGCAGCAGCCTGTAGCTCGCGGGAGGTAACCAAATGATTCGTTCCGGTCCGCTGTTTTTATCCCTGATTACTTTGGTAGCTTTTTCGTCTAGAGCTGCGCTTTTCGGGCAAGCTCCGGCAAATTCGCCCAAGCCCGGCGACGCGCCATCGGGCGCGGCTCGCAAAGAGATTTACGGCTCCGGCATGAAGACCGGCCAGTTGTGCCCGGACGACACGGCCAAGATACTGGGCCTGAAGAGCGCGCAGGCCGAGGCTTGGAAGACCATTCTCGGCAAGTACAACAAGGCCACCGACGAGGCCGCCGTGCAGCTCCAGAAGGACTCCGCCGCCAAGCTCACGCCCGAGCAGATGGAAGTCCTGAAGGCCTGGTTCGCCGTGGGCTGGAACGCTGAGATCAACAAGATGCTCTACCAGCGCAATCTTGACGACATCACCAGGGCCGACATCAAGGGCCTGAGCACCAAGAAAGAGGAGGAGCACGATGACCACTAAGCTGATCCGCCATCGTTTGAGCTCGCCGCTAGTCATGTTTGGGGGCATGGTGTTGGGCATGATGATCCTGTCTGCCGCACCGTCGTTTGCGCAGGACCTGTTTGGAGAGCAGGAAATGAAACCGCCACTCACCGAGGAACAGCAGGCCGCCGGCGAGCGCGAATCCATCTTCTGACGGACCATGAAGGTGGGGCAGGTCTGCTCCCACGGAACGGCCGCGATACTGGGCCAGAAGGACCAGGACGCGGTGCAATGGCAAGTCTGGGCGCGCAAGTACAACGCCGCCATGAACACGGCGACTGAGCAACTATTCAAGGACGCCGAGGGCGTGCTGACGCCGCAGCAGATGAACCTGCTGAAAGCGTGGTTCGCGCTCGGCTGGAACGAGCAAATTAACCAGTTGTTCTACGCGCAGGAACTGGACAGCGTCGAGAAAGCCAAGATCGGCGACGTAAAGAAAATGTCGGAGAAGCACGAGCAGAAAAAGTAGTGCGGTCGGGAGAAGTTGATGCGCAGAAAAAGAGCTTCTGAGGGCGGCTGGGTGTTTCTGTCGCTGGTGGCGGCGGGCGTGATGATGACTTTGCACTCCGCTCTGCCCGCCCATGCCGGAGTGCTGGAGGATGTCCGCGAGCAGTTCAACAAGGACAAGGGCATCCCGCGCCTGGTGGTGCTGGTCTCGCCCACCTGAATGGGATGCCTGGGCGGGGCCCAGTGGATACAGGATTATGTGCTGAAGAAAAATCCCGACGTGAACCTGAAGGTCTACACGATCTGGTATTCGATGATCAAAAGCGATACACCCGAGGCCTTCCCGGACGCCAGGAAAGTGCTGCCGGACAAGCGCGTCTCTCACTATTGGGACAGCAAGAAAGAGACCGGCAAGTGGTTCAAGGAAGTTGTTCCGCAGTTGCCGCACACCGGCCCGGTACAGTGGGACGCATTCTATTTATATGGACCGGACGCGGAGTGGCCCGAGATCAAATTGGAAACCGAGCCTGGCCCGCGTATCACCATGGGCCGGACGATCCTCCAGGCGCGCAAGAAATTGTTGGAAGGACTCGATGGCTTGAAGCAGGCGAGCGCATCTCCCGCCGCGAACGCCACCGTGAACGAGTAGCAACAGGAATCAATTCGAGGGAATGACATGCTGAATTCTATCCGCCTCAAAATGACACTGGCACTGGCAATCCTGTTCGCGTTCGGCGCCGCCGGCACGCTGCGCGCCGAGGAACCGGGCGGCATTTTCTGGTTCAAGGACATCGAAAAGGCCAGCGAGGCCGCCATCAAGGAAAACAAGATCATGATGGTGGACTTCTGGGCCGACTGGTGCGCGGCCTGCAAGTTCATGGACGCCGATGTCTATCCGGACCCGGAAGTGATTGCCACGGTGAATGAGCGCGTGGTCAGCGTGAAGATCCATTTCGACATGCAGCAGGAGTTGGCGCGCAAATACGGCATCCCCGCGCTGCCCTTCATGCTGTTCACCAACTCCTACGGCACCAAGCTGTTCTATCATCGCGGCATTCTGGAAAAAGAAAATCTCATCATGATACTGAAGGCTCTGCCCAAAGATGTGGCGGAGATCAACCGGATTGATCGCGGTCTTCAGGAAGACAACAATAGCGCCGACGGATTGGTGGCCATGGGCGCGGAGATGCGCCAGACCGGCTTCTATGAATCCAGCAACGACTTCTACACCCGCGCCCTCAAGCAGAATGATTTGAAGAAAGATGCAACGAAGCGCGAGGCTGCGATGTTCGCCATCGGCAAGAACGCTCTGGAATTAATGGATGGCAAGACCGCCGCCGCGACCTTCGAAAAGTGCCTGAAGGATTTCCCCAAAAGCGCGAATCGCGCGGCGTATCTGCTGGGCGCAGGCCAGGCTTACGCGCTGGATGAAAAGAAAGACAAAGCCAGGAAGACGCTGGACTCCGTAGTCAGTGAATTCCCGCAAAGCGAATCGGCGAGCAAAGCAGCGGAGATATTGAAGCAGTTATAAACGTGACAGGCCGCCAATTAATCAATGGCGGTCATTGCTTGAGATCAATCGTGCGAACATCCCCAACGGTTCCAAGTTTGGCATCCACCCGCTCTTCGTATTCAATCACAACTGGCATCGGTTGTTGACGACCGCAACTGAAATTCAGCGTCTCCTTGCCCGCATTGCGAATTGCGATCGCCGTCGGATCGCTGATGGCCA
>CAMBEY010000137.1 GCA_945865705.1 Candidatus Sulfopaludibacter sp. SbA3 | reverse complement strand
TGGGGTTTAGCTGCGCAAATTGAGCACTATGCACCGCCGGCCGTGTCCGCTTGCTGACGCGCGCGGCTCTGTGACGGCCAGCCCCTACTTTTTGCCGTCGGTTAGTCTGGGCAGCGGCGAGCCTTCGCCGGTGGAGAGCAGTCCGCTCTTGGTGTAGGTGATCAGCTTTTCGCGCGTGTCGATGATGTCCAGGTTGCGCATGGTGAGTTGGCCGATGCGGTCGGCGGGCGTGAAGAAAGCTTCGCCGCGTTCCATGGTCAGCCGCTCGGGATGATACGTCAGGTTGGGACTCACCGTATCGAGAATGGTGTAGTCATTGCCGCGGCGCAGCTCGACGGCGACCTCGCCGGTGATGGCGCGGGCCACCCAACGCTGCATTGAGTCGCGCAGCATCAGCGCCTGCGGATCGAACCAGCGGCCTTGATAGAGAAACCTTCCCAGCTTTCGGCCTTCAGTCCGATACTGCTCGATGGTGTCCTCATTGTGGATGCCGGTTACCAGCCGCTCATAGGCAATGTAGAGCAGAGCCAAACCCGGCGCTTCGTAGATGCCGCGCGACTTGGCCTCGATGATGCGGTTCTCGATCTGATCGCTCATGCCCAGCCCGTGCCGCCCGCCGATGCGGTTGGCCTCCATCAGCAACTCGACCTCATCGTCAAATGATTTTCCGTTCAGCGCGACGGGCCGGCCCTCGGCGAACGTGATGGTCACTGTCTCGGGCTTCACCGCGACATCTTCGCGCCAGAAGGCCACGCCCATGATCGGCTCGACGATCTTGACGCCCTTGTTCAGGAACTCCAGGTCCTTGGCTTCATGCGTGGCGCCGAGCATGTTCGAGTCAGTCGAGTAGGCCTTCTCGACGCTCATTTTGTAGCCGAACCCAGCCTTGTTCAGATACTCGGACATCTCCTTGCGCCCGCCCAGTTCGTCAATGAACTGCTGGTCGAGCCACGGCTTGTAGATTTGCAGACTCGGGTTGGCCAGCAGGCCGTAGCGATAGAAGCGTTCAATGTCATTGCCCTTGAACGTGCTGCCGTCGCCCCAGATGTGGACGTCGTCGTCCTTCATGGCGACCACCAGCATGGTGCCGGTAACGGCGCGGCCGAGCGGCGTGGTGTTGAAGTAAGGCACGCCGGCGGTGGAGATATGGAACGCCGAGCACTGCAACGCCGCAATGCCCTCCGACACTAGTTGCGCGCGGCAGTCAATGAGCCGGGCTTTTTCGGCGCCGTATTCCACGGCGCGTCTGGGGATGGCGTCGTAGTCCGACTCATCGGGCTGGCCGAGGTTCGCCGTGTAGGCGTAGGGGATGGCGCCCTTGGCGCGCATCCAGTGCAGCGCCGCAGAGGTGTCGAGCCCGCCGGAAAACGCAATGCCCACCTTGCGCCCCGCAGGCAGACTATTCAGGATATGTCCGTGGTTGGTCATAAAAAGCGATTATCGCATCACCACCACATGAGCGACAACTCCATTGCGTGACAGTGCCGCGCGCGTGAGCAAGCGGGCCAATGGAAAAACCAAGCCCCGGCCGCCGATGTTTTCCCACGTCAGACCACAACGCCAGATCGTAACCCAACCGTCGCCATCCGGGGCATTGTGTTCCATTGGCCCGCTTGCTCACGCGCGCGGCACTGTCACGCAATGGACCAACACTATTACATTTTCTTGATGACCGCGATGGTGAGGTCGTCCTCGATGGGGGCGAAGTCGCGCATGGCGGCGACGAGGGCTTCGTATATTTCTTTCGCGGTGCCGCCCTTGGTTTCGCGCAGGACTTGTTCGAGGCGCGCGTCTTTGAACAGCACGTTGTCCTTCTCGTGCTCGGTGACAGCGTCGGTGTAGAGCAGCATGATGTCGCCCGCGCCCAGCAGATTGATCTCGTTCACCGAATAGCGCTTCTTGGTGATGGCGGAGGGACCGAAGTGTTCGATGTCGACGTGATAGTCGGACGGAAAAATTCCCAGCGGCATGGACGCGCGCGTGCGATCGTCGTAGAGCATGACAATGCGGTCGAACTTCTGCGAGAAGACGATGGGCGGCGGGTGTCCGGCGGAAAGGTAGCGGAAGCGGCCGTCGTTGCGCACCTCGCCGTAGATGAGCGTCAGATACGGCGGGACGTCCGGCGTCATGATATAGGGCGGGCCGACGAGCGCACCTTGCTCCTGCATGCGGTTGAAGAAAATGGTGTTGAGCATCTCGAACAAGCTGGCGGTGATCTCGCCATTGCGCGCGAGTTCGTAAGCCACGCCGGTCTTGAAAGCTCCGTGCAGGAAGTTGGCAGTAATGGAGTCGCCGATGCGATGGCCGGCGGCGTCGGCGATGAGGATGCCGAAGCGGTTGAACAGCTTCTTCAGCCGGAGGGCAAGCGCTTCGTTGCCGTCCGCTTTGGCGCGTGCGATTTTTTCTTCGAGGTGGTACTCGGCGAAATTGACGACGATCAGGTGGTCGCCGCTCACCGAGCCGACGAGCGGCTCGATGGCGGCGTAATAATCAATGTTCTTCAGCTCCGGCAGACGGTCGACTCGCGGCAGGATGAGAGACCCAAGACTCTGCACATGATGCAGCTCCCGGATCAACTCCTCCCGCGTCCAGGCGTCAAATTTCTCCGGGAATTTACTCAAGCTGTCTCCCGCATCATCTCCATGCGAATGCCCAGAGCGCGCTCGAGCGACTTGATCTCGTTGCGCTGATCCCGGGTGAACAACGTGGAGGCGATGCCCTTCTTGCCGGCGCGGCCGGTGCGGCCCACGCGGTGGATGAAGTTCTCGGCCACGTCGGGCAACTCATAGTTAATGACATGCGCGATGTCCTGCACATGGATGCCGCGCGAAGCCACATCGGTGGCCACCAACACGCGATAACGTCCGGCCTGGAAACCTTCCAGCGCGTCAATGCGCTGCGACTGGGTGCGGTCGCCGTGGATGCTGGTGCATTTGAAGCCGTCGCGTTGCAGGTTCTTGGCCAGCTTCTCGGTGCCGCGCTTGGTGCGCGCGAACACGAGGCAGCGGCCCGTTTCCTTTTTGAGCAAGCGGGTCAGAGCGCCGTGCTTGCCGTCGAAGGTAACTTCCATGGCTTGCACGCGAACGTTCTCCGCGGGTTTGGTGGTCGAACCGAGCGCGATCCGGACGGGATCGACCATGTAGCTCTTAACGACCTGGCCGACAGCGCCTTCCATGGTCGCCGAGAAGCACAGCGTCTGACGGCCGGCGGGCAGCGCGGCGGCAATGCGGCGGATGGATGGCAGGAAGCCCATGTCCAGCATGCGGTCGGCTTCGTCGAGGACGAGTAAGCGGGCGCGGCGAAGATCAATCAGCTTACGCGTCATGAAATCCTCAAGACGGCCCGGCGTGGCCACCATCAGCGGCGCGCCGCGTTTGATGGCTTCGCGTTGCGGGCCTTCGGCCAGTCCGCCGACGATCAGCGCGCCGGGGCCCAGCTTCTTGCCGCGCAGCGTGTCATAGACGGCCATGATCTGCATGGCCAGCTCGCGCGTGGGCGTTAAGACCAGCACGGAGGGTCCGCGCTCGGTGGTGTTCTTCAACATGCGTTCGATGGCCGGGATGAGAAACGCCAGCGTCTTGCCAGTGCCGGTCTGCGCGGTGGCCAGGACGTCTTTGCCTTCCATGGCCGGCGGCAACGATGCCGCCTGAACCGGCGTGGGCGTGGTGAACTTCAACGCCAACAGCCTATCCTTTAACTCTTGTGAAATGGGTAGTTCTGAAAAATTCTGCACGTATATTGTCCTTAAAGCTTAGTCCGGCCCCGCGAAACCCCTGGCGTGCACACCGCTACCTTCTCAATCGAGAAGAGCGCTGCATACACATCAACGGGCACGCGATCAGGCGTGACTAGCCATTGGTTGAATTTACGCTGAAGACTTACGGAGGGACAGAAGGCGGAATTTCTCAGAGCGGGTACTTGTGATACCAACCCAACAAACCCAGCATATGGCCGCCACCTGATCTGCTTGTTTCTAAACCAAGGGCGCCAACATCGACATGCGACTCGCCGCGGAATTAAGCGCAAGCTGAGTATAGCACAGATTTCCTGAGCTTGCGTCGACATTATCGCAGGTGCGGAAAAGTGTTCATTTGTTTCAGCATTTCCCGGTGTTGAGATCCTTTGCCATGAGGACTTCGTCGTAGTAGCGCCCGGCTTGCTTCAGGGCGTTTTTCTCGATCCCGTATTCCACGAACCCAAACCGGGCATATAGCCGCCGGGCCTGTTCATTTTCGCTAACCACGCTTAGCTGAATCTATTCGATCCGCTGGCGGGCAAAATCGATTATTGCCTCTAGCAATCGAGCTCCCACTCCAGCATTCCTAGCATTGGCACGAACGAACATACCCCAGAGCATCCCTTTATGAGCATCTTTTGGGCCTTCTGCGATCTTCAACCCCGCAATCCCCACGAGACTCGCGTCATCAAAGACGCCAAACACGGCAGAGCCGCTGAGCCGTTCCGAGAACGAGCTAATTGGTCTTGCGCTTTCCACTTCAAATGTGCTGCCAAATGCTTCCGGGTTGCGGCGGAGCGCCTCCAGTCGAATTTCACGGTATAAATCGGCCTCGGCTGGCACTAAACGGCGTACTTGAATAGGTGAGGAGTCCACGCTACATTGATACCCCAGACCTTCCTTTAGCACAACCCCTGCGTATCAATTTCGACTCCAGTCCGGGACAAGTAGTTCCCCTCGGGTGGCCTTGCGTTTGGGGCGAGGAGCCGCCTGCATGCAGGCCGTCAAGAATCTCGTGGATTGCGTTGCTGCTCCGTGTAAACCGGAACGCAGAACCTCCCCGCCAGAAGGGTAAACCTCTCGCCCTTGAGAAGTTCCCATCAGGTCTGGTAGGATGGCTGCTCTTCGATTGGAACGGCCCATCCTCTTGTTCAGGACTCCGTAGGCGCGATGAATCCTTGGGAACGCATACAGGGTGAGCTGCGCAAGGCGCTCAGCCCGCAAAACTATTCGACATGGATCGAGCCGGCGCGCTATGGCCACGCTGATGGCGGCGTGTTGTTTGTCTCGGTGCCCAATCGCACCTTCCGCGATTTCATCGCGCAGAACTACGGGCCGGTGGTGGAGCAAAGTTTGCGCGCCGCCGCTCCGGAGATGGACCGCATCGAGTTTGTGGACGCATCCGCGACCACTCGCAAGGCGGCTGCCTCGCGCGGCGCGGCCGCGAAGTACGATGGCAAGTCGGATCAGCCGTCGTTTGATTTCGACTCGCCGCTGGCGCTTCTGAACCCGCGCTATAGCTTCGATCAATTCATCGTGGGGCCGTCCAATCAATTCGCCCACGCCGCTGCGGTGGCCGTGGCCAACAGTCCGTCGAAGGCCTACAACCCGCTGTTCCTGTGGGGCGGCGTGGGTATGGGCAAGACGCATCTGCTGCAGGCCATCGCGCACGGCATCGCGTCCAAGAGGCGGTTGCGGCTTTGTTATGTAAATTGCAACCAGTTCGTTCACGAGATGATCAACTCCATCAAGTACGACAAGATGATCTCGTTCCACGATAAGTATCGCAATGTGGATGCGCTGCTGGTGGACGACATTCAGTTCGTCAGCAACAAGGAGCGCACGCAGGAAGAGTTCTTCCATACTTTTAACGCGCTCTATGAATCGCAGAAGCAGATCGTGTTCACCAGCGACCGGCATCCGCGCGATATCCCGCATCTGGAGGATCGCCTGCGCTCGCGCATGGAGTGGGGCCTTGCCGTTGATATCCAGCCGCCGGACCTGGAGACGAAAGTAGCGATCCTGCTGCGCAAGGCCGATGCGCAGGGCGTTCCTCTGGCCGAGGATGTGGCGATGATGATGGCCAGTAAAATTCACGGCAATGTGCGCGAGTTGGAGGGGGCGCTGACGCGCCTGCTGGCCTGGTCCTCGCTCACCGGCGGAGAAATAAATCTGGGCACGGCGCAACAGTTGCTCAAGGGCACGCTCCAGTCGCAGGAGCGCAGGACAACCATAGAGGCCATCCAGCAGGTGGTGGCGGATGAATTTCGTTTGAAGCCGACCGACCTAAAGGCCAAGGACAATTCGCGCAAGATTGTTTATCCCCGGCAGGTGGCCATGTATTTATGCCGCGAGCTGGTGGGCGCGTCGTTGCCGGAGATTGGCCGCGCCTTCGGCGGCAAGCATCACACCACGGTGTTGCACTCGGTCGATAAGATTCAGGAAGGGCGCAAGAGTGAAAAAGAATTAAATCGCCTTATCCTCAAGCTAACTGATTCTCTGCGTTGATGAATGGCGTGATTTTAAGCGGGCAGGCTAAACTTCGCTGTGGATAAGCTGTGGGCTGCGGAGGGTTCTTTTCTGGGGTGCGGCGCAAGTGGCCGGTTTATGCACCGCGCTCCACCGTACGGCGCTTGGCTGTGGATTGTTTTTCACAACTCTTCCTGCTCTGTAAAAAAGAGTTAGTTTATTTTTTCACGTTTTTGAGACGCTCAATATCATAAAATAGAGAGTTAACTTTCACAGGCTAATTTTGAAAGAGGTGACGCAATGGAGTTTTCCGTGCAGCGGACGGACTTCCTTAGGGAGCTTGCTCTCTCGCAAGGTGTAGTGGAACGCAAGACCACTATTCCAATTCTTTCCAATATTCTGCTAGAGGTGCTCACGGACAGCGTGCGCATTACCGCCACCGATCTCGAGCTGGGCATTCGCAGCTCCTGTCCGGCAAAAGTGAAGAAGGGTGGATCGATCACGGTCCCCGCCAAGAAGCTGCTCGACTATGTTCGGCAACTCTCTGACGATGAGATTAAATTTAAATTAAGCGAGACAGCTGGCGGCGGGTCGCTTCAGGTAACCTGTGGGCGCTCACATGTGCGCATGGCTGGCATGGCGAAGGATAGCTTTCCAGTGCTGCCTGACATGGCCAGCAAAATGGCGACGCTGCCGCCGGCCATTCTCGCGCAGATGATTGCCAAAACCATCTTTGCCATATCGAGCGAAGAATCACGCTACACGTTGAATGCGGCACTGCTCATCCTGAAGCCGGAAACCATGACCATGGTGGCCACCGACGGCCATCGCCTGGCGCATATCGAAAGCGATGACTCGGTAACCAAGGACGGTTATGGCGGGGTGAGCGGCGAGCTGCGCGTGCTGATCCCCAAGAAGGCTATGACCGAACTCAGCAAGCTGTTGGGCGAGGTGGCAGAGGGACCCGCGGTGGATTTTTGCAAGGACGACAACCACCTGTTCTTCCGCATGGGCCAACGCTTGCTGATCAGCCGTATGCTCAGCGGACAATTTCCCAACTACGAAGCCGTGCTGCCCAAAGGCAACGAGCGCACGGTTGCTCTGGAACAAGATGAAATCGCGGCGGCGGTGCGTCGCGTCGCGCTGTTTTCCGATGAGCGCTCACACTCCATCCGCTTTCAATTGAGTACCGATGAGGTGAAGATCACCGCAACCGGTTCGGAGGCAGGGGAGTCGGAGGAGACCTTGCCCGCCACTTATCAGGGGCCGACGTTCACCATCGGATTCAACTGGCAATACCTGCTCGATTTCTTCGCCGCGGTGGGCGCGGGCAAGGTCAGCTTTGAATTTAAAGACGAGCAGAGCGCCGGACAGATACGCCCCGCGGCGGAGGACAAACTGAAGTACCGCTACGTGGTGATGCCCATGCGCGTGTGAAACGGTAGATGAGTCTGGTAGCCGCGTCATCCGGGTTTTGGATGGCGCGGGGTTTTGGCATATGTTGCCCACTACCC
>CAMBEY010000136.1 GCA_945865705.1 Candidatus Sulfopaludibacter sp. SbA3 | reverse complement strand
CCCGCTGATCCGCAGATATTTCTGGCTGCTTCCGCTGCGCGATGCCTGGGCGCTGCTGATATGGGTATGCAGCTTCCTGGGCAACCGTATTATCTGGAAGAATGAACACTACCGGCTGGAGCGCGGCGGGAAGCTGCGCCGCATGCAGGCGTAAGTTCAAAAATGTTCCAGCAATCAGCGTCCGGCGGCGCGGTTGATATTGATGAAAGGAACTCCGCCGGAACCGGTAACCTGCGGCAGCACACCGTCCCACTTTTCCAGCGCGCGCAAGTCGAGAATCTGCGGATTGGAACGCAGGGCTTCGCTTTCCACGCGAATGGCTTCGGCTTTGCCACGCGCTTCGGCCACGCGCTGCTCGGCTTCGAACTTGATCTGTTCGAGCTTATTCTTGGCCGCCAGAGCGCTCTGTTCGGCTGTCACCTTGGCTTCGATGGCGCTGTTGAATGAGGCCGAGAAACCGAAGTCTACAATGTTGAAATCGTCGACGACGATGCCGGTGGGTTGGAGCTTGTCGCGCAACAAAACTCTGATCTCATCTTTCACCAGCTCGCGTTTGGTAATCAGTTCCTCGGCGGTAAAGCGAGCCGTTATGGCCTTTACGCCTTCCTGCAACATGGGGTCGATGATGCGTTCTTTGTAGTCCACGCCGACTTCCTGATAGATGTTCGCGACTCGAGCGGGGTCCACATGAAAATTGACGGCAACCTCGGAGTGCACGGTCTGCAAGTCCTTTGAAGCAGCGGTGGCCGTGGCCTGCTCCTTCTGAACCTTGATATCAATTCTTATGACTCGCTCCACCAGAGGAATGCGGAAATAGAGACCCTCGCCAAGAATTTTTCCAGTGACAGCGTTAAAACGAAGCTGAATGCCGCGCTCGCCGGCGCCGATGGTTCCCAGTGGATTGCCCACTAGAACTACAAATAGAACCGCGATTCCGATAGCACCCCACTTGATCTTTTTGAGAAGATTTTGGGCGCCTTCATTAACCACGAACTCACCATCTTGATCTTTCATATCCAACATGCTCATTTTCAACTCCTACGATAACTTTCGGCATATGACAACAACCAGATTGATTGTACCGCCGGCACTTGGCAATTGATACCGCAGCGGCGAACTCTTGCTGGCCCAAAGTGCCCAACCCGCAGACTCGCAGCATCGGTCTTCTGCCGTGGTCTTAACTGTAAAGGATCATAATTCACAGGAAAATAAGCCTGAAATTCCAGGATCAATTTACACTTACGCTATATCGCGCCATAGGAAATACGCCGGAGCGGGAGGAATATCATGTCCGATCTAGTTAACATTCTGCGCAATACTTCCATGTTTGCTGCATTGGAGAACGATGAGCTGGCGATGATCTCTTCGTTAATAGACACGAGACACTTTTCCAAGGGGCAGATCATTTTCACTCGCGGAGATGTGGGCGATTCGCTGTACATCGTTCGTGATGGCCGGGTCGAAGTCTCGAGCGAATCAACAGAGGGAACTAAGATTGTCTTTGCGGAGTATCCACCAGGCGAAGTATTTGGAGAGATTTCGCTTCTCGATGGCGGCCCGCGAACTGCGACTGCGGCAGCCACAGAGGACTCCGAGCTGCTCATTTTTGACCGGGCCGACGTGCTAGCCCTGGTAACAAAACATCCCGATGCGGCCCTTGATTTGCTGGCGGCCATGGGCCGTAAGCTGCGCTCTACCAATGAGCTGCTGCGTAACCCGGTTGCCCGCAATGCCAATGTGGAGGTGGAAGAATCACTCACCTTTGGAGCGCGTATCGCTGATCACGTGGCGTCATTTGGTGGTTCTTGGACATTTGTTCTCATTTTCACGTCGATACTCATCGGCTGGATGGGACTAAATGTGGCTCTGGCCGCGCAAGCTTTTGATTCGTTTCCATTCATCCTACTGAATCTCGGCCTCTCCGCGCTGGCGGCGCTGCAGGCTCCCATCATCATGATGAGCCAAAACCGTCACTCGGCGAAAGATCGCATTCGCGCCGACCTCGATTACGAAGTGAACCTCAAGGCCGAATTGGAGATTGCGCATCTCCATAATAAAGTCGACCGACTCCATGAGCATCTTGCCGAACACTTAGTCAAAATTCAAAAGAAGCCATGAAAGAGACGGCCCAGTTGAGCTGCAACGGGAAACCACAAGGAAGGACTTCATGGCTCGCATCCATGATGCAACAGAATACGCCGGGACCCGCTTAGCCGTGCCATTGATCCTACTCCTGCTCAGTTGGTTAACCCTTTGATTTATTGTTGGTGAGGATTATATTCAAAGACATGGGATCGCAGGAAACAGGAGCTACTATGCAGTTAAATCAACTCATTCTGAAATCATTCTCCACGTTGGAAGTTACTGGTCGGCCATGGCGCATTAGCCTCCAATTATCTCTTGGGCTGGCGTTTTTGCTGGTTATCATGGCGTCTCCAAGCAATTTACAGGCACAGGGCGTGAGCTTCGTGTCCACTGCGAACGCGGTACAGTTATGTTCGGGAGATGCCATTCAGGCCATTGGACAAACAATTATCACACCTGCCAGCGCGGGAACGATTCTGGCGGGTTCAAGTATATTTCTGACTTTTGGAGGCGGAGAACTCTCCGGCACCCCGGTTGCGCAGGGCACAGGGGCTGTCAATATCACCGTCACCCTAACCGGAAACACCGTTACACTGAATTTCATCAACAGCGTCGCGTATGCCCCCGGCGACATCCTTTCCATAACTGGCGTTTTGATGGCAACCACAGGCATTTCGGCCAATACCAACATCTCCGTTTCCTTCTCTGCCAACTCCGCAGCTCCTACAACAAATCCCATTACGTTTACTGCCCCGGCACGGACCATTGCATTCATGAACAGTTGCCAAATTTCTCATGACTCAGGCAACAGCCAGACCGGGATTGTGGCCCAACTGCTGGCCGCCCCGCTGGTGGTTGTCATTTCTCCCTGCATGCCTGGAACAATGATGACCTTTGCGGTAACCTCAGGTGGTGGGAGCGTTACGGCCACAAATGTCCCCATCGACAATTCATGCAAAGCATCGTCTACTTTGCGGCTCGGGGAACGAGTTGGCACGAACACAGTAGTCGTGAGATCCGTATTAACCAACTCCATTACATTTACTGCTCAAGCCAATCCCGGCCCCCCTGCCAGCATGGCAATTATCAGCGGGAATAACCAATCCGGCACTGTGGGGCAAGATCTTGCAGCACCCCTCATCGTAAAAACAGTAGATGCTTATACCAATCCAGTGCGAGGACTTCTTCTTTTTGAGGTTATTGAAGGTGGCGGGGCCTTGTCGCTTTATGATGGTCTCGCGCAACCCGACGGGTTGTTCCAAACTCTTTATCGGTTAGGCAACGCAGCTGGCCCGAATGTCATTCGAGTAACCAGCCCAAGCCTTCCAGACACCCAATTGCTTTTTAACGCTACGGGTCTGGCCGCCGCAGCCACTACGCTATCTCTTACTTCTGGCAACGGACAAACAGGTCAACCCAGCCAGGCCTTACAGCCTTTCGTGGTACGTGTATCCGGAGCGAACAACATCCCGATTCCAGGAGCAGCGGTCACTTTTGCGGTAACCGCCGGTGGCGGGTCGCTTAGCGTAACGCAAGCGACCACCGATGCCACCGGGTTTGCCTCCACTGTGCTTACACTCGGCCCGCAACAAGGCACGAATACAGTCTCGACAAGCTCCGGCTCTCTCTCTGGAAGTCCACTTGCGTTTAATGCATTGGCCACGTTGAGCGGGCAAGCTCCTACATTATTTACCGGAGGCGTCGTAAATGGAGCCAGCTTCCGCCCTGCGGCGGCTGCGGATGGCAATACCGCCCCAGGCTCGATCATCGCTATATTCGGAGCGGAGTTGGCATCGGGTGAGATTTCTGCGCAGTCTACGCCGCTACCGACTATCTTGGGGGACACAACGATCACGTTTAACGGTATTGCCGCGCCGCTGTTTTTTGTAGCGCCGGGCCAGATTAACGCTCAGCTTCCGTGGGGAGTTGCGCCGGGGGGAGTCGCGGTTCGGGTTCGCCGTGGGTTTCTTGAAATTTCATCCCAGTCAATCCTGGTCTCCGCAGTTTCTCCTGGCATCTTTACCACCAATCGCCAAGGGACGGGACCAGGAGCAATCCTTCATGCAGATACTTTTCAACCTGTAACGGATGCCAATCCCACTGCGGCTGGCCAGAGAATCGCAATATTCGCCACCGGGCTCGGACCCGTACAGCCTGCCGCAACTTCAGGACAGCCCGCACCTAGTCCCGCCGCTCGAACTATCTCCACGCCACTTGTGAATATTAACGGAATACCCGCAACGGTAGAATTTGCGGGCTTGGCACCTGGGTTTGTGGGTCTTTACCAAGTAAACGCACTGATTCCGGCCGGGATTTCTCCCGGCAATCAGGACCTGCAAATAATTATCAATGGGGTTCCCAGCAACACGGTTACAGTTGCTGTTCGCTAGCCTGCGTACCTAGAGATGAGCACGAACTACGCTGCTGGCTCATGTCCAGGAATCGCCAAGTCGGGCATTGGTTTGGCCTGGAATAGCATACGGCAGGGCTTTACCAGCCAGCGCGACCACTGTGTTGCGCTTTTCCGCCGCGCGCTGTCGGTGGCGATTCCAGTATTGGCATACATCTGCCTGTAGAGCTTCGAGATGAAGATAAACGCAATCCTGGACTTGAAGGACTTCACGCAACTGGAGCGCTTCCAGATGGAAGAAAACTCATAGAAGCTGTCCCACACGCCTTGCGTTCTCGCCCGAATTTCATCCGGCGACATAGTCGGATGCGGCGCGTAGAGCTTGGGCCGCAAATGCGACGGAATCAGCCAATAGCGGGTGATGGGCACGCCCTGAATCATGGGCACATCCGCACCCAGACTCTTCTCCCATTTTTCAAAATCGACAGTTCCAGGAAATGGCGTTAGCATGACAAATTGCGCCACGGCAATTTCCGCCTTTTTGGCCAGATCCGCGGTGGCGGCAAAGGTGTCTGGCCGATCCGTGGAAAGGCCGAATATGAATGAACCAAGCACGTGGACGCCGTGCTTGCGGAAGGTCTGCAGCTGCGTTACCAGATTGTCGCCAGAAAGATTGAAGTCCTTGAAAATCGACTTCAGACCTTCAGCCGTCACTGCCTCCACGCCTACCAGCGCGCCCTTGATGTTGGCCCTGCGCATCGCGTCAAGGAACTCAGGGTCCTCGGCTGCTTCCATGGTGATCTGCGTGAAGAAGACCATATCCTTGGGGAGCAGCGCCAGCCGTTCCATCAACTCAAAGCGCTCCGCGCGCAATTGCGTCAGTTCTTCAACTTTGTGGTGATTATTCTGCTTACGGGCCAGCTCAATGTCTTTCAGCGGCACGGGGTAAAAATTGTCATCGGCCAGGGTGATGAAGCGATAGCCCATGCGGCGCAATTGAACCAGCTCGGGGATCACCGCATCGGCGGTGCGCTGACGGGGCTGCTGCCCGTCGGTGCGCCATACCGAGCAGAATGAGCAATGCTTGGGGCAACCGCGCACGGTCTGCACCGAGGCCCACATATATTGCTTGGGCTTGAGCAAATCCCAGCGTGCCTGACGAAAGTGTTCAGCCCCAATACGTCCGCCATCGTAAATCTGCTTCAGAGTTCCCTGCTCAATGTCCGCCAACACCTGGCTCCAGACAACATCGCCATCGCCCTTCACCACCGCATGAGCCTGGCCCAACTCCAGCGGTTCGTTCGGATAGATCGAGGCGTGAACTCCGCCGAAGATCACCCATGCGCCGCGTTCACGCAGCTTGCGCCCTAGCTCCAAACCGCGCTGCACATTAGCGGTATGGATGCCGAGACCTACCACGTCGCCAGGCTGGACACTCTCTATGTCGAGGGACTCCAGAGTTTCGTCAACAACGATCGGATCGCCGTACTTCAAGGGGGTTGCGGCTGCTAGCACGTATAGCCAGCGTGGCGTAATTACACCGATTCCAAATGCGATATCACTAGGATTTACAAGATAAACGCGCAATATAATCTCCTGTTCGATTTCCTTGGAAACCGGGGGCGAGGCTCCTACCAAAGGACGGAAGCAAACTAGTTAGTCTATCCCTGGGAGTGCGATCGCATGACAGTCTACATGCAAACTTATTATACCCTCTGTGCGGTCGCAGCCAACCGTACATTTTGGAAGCGACAGAATTGGAGATTTCAGGAAGCCAACATAACCGGGTAATGTTGATAGTCTTTCTGATCAACAAGGTGCCTCTGATGGAACGCCTTGCCAGATCAAACTCTCCGTTCCTCCCGAATTCGGCTTAAAGTTTTGTTAGCTCCATATGGACACACTCACCCAACCTGATCGTGATCGATCCTATCGAGAGGTCTCGTCCACGCCCCCGGTTCTCGATCAATTCCTGGCGTACCTGCGCACGGAGCGTAACTATTCAGCTCATACCTTGCGAAACTATCGCAGCGACATTGAGAAATTCTTTGCCACACAGGAACGGAACGATCAAAACTACAACGGGGAGACCACCGGGATTCGTATCGACTATCGCCGCATACGTGAATACCTGGGCAAACTCTACGTCAACCGTCGAAAACCAGCGACCATTGCGCGGCGGCTGGCGGCGCTACGGTCGTTTTACAAATTTGCCTGCCGCGAGGGGCTGGCCCGTGGAAATCCGGCCAAATTGGTGGCCAGTCCCAAACTCCCCCAGCGGCTTCCTCCGGTCATGTCCACTGAAGATATGAATGGCATGATCGATCGTGCGGCCACATTCGACCGAATCAAAGATGCTGCTGGCACCAAGATATCTGTTGCCAGGCGAGCCGTGTCTGCAGAACCACTGCTGGACATTCGTAACTGGCTAATTCTGGAGATGCTCTACGGTTCAGGATTGCGCGTCAGCGAGTTGGTGGGACTGAGCTTTGATCAGATGGACATGGCCAGGCAATTGATCCGTGTGCGCGGCAAAGGCCGTAAGGAACGAATGGTGCCATTCGGCGACAAAACAAAGACCGCCCTCGACCGGTATTTGCCAATGCGACAGGTGATCGTCGAACACACTACCACTGACTCAGCTCAGACGATCGGAGCGCCCGTTTTCATAAATCTACGCGGGCAACGGCTGACGACGCGCTCGGTGGGTAGAATCGTGAAGCAGTTCGGTGTTCGCGACCAAGGCGACGCGTCTCTGCACCCCCATTCCTTGCGTCATGCCTTCGCCACGCACCTTCTGACTGAGGGCGCGGATCTGCGCGCCATTCAGGAGTTGCTCGGGCATGCATCGCTGTCCACCACGCAGCGATACACCAGGATTTCTGTTCAGCACCTGATGGAGGTGTATGATAAATCCCACCCTCGGGCTAACGGGAGCGAGATGCGAATTGCGAAATCTCAAGCCACGAATCGCCGTCGAAAAACTGCCGATGTAATAAGATAGGAAAGACGGTTGAGCCATGACGCTAAGTGATGCGGTTGGAAAATATTTGACTGTGGCCGAAGAATTCGGACAGCCCATGCTGCTCGAATCGTTTGACATTCCCGCCAAAGAATTGGATGAGATGATTTCAGGGTGGGAGGAAGATTACCACCTAAGCAGACATTTCGAGCTGGTCCCAGCCTCGCATCACAACCTAAACAATAAAACCTTCCGCATCGGCGGGATCGAGTACGTGAGCATCATTATTTATGCGTCAATCAAAGAAGCTCTTGGAACGCATTAGCCTAAGAACCGCGCCTC
>CAMBEY010000135.1 GCA_945865705.1 Candidatus Sulfopaludibacter sp. SbA3 | reverse complement strand
TTTCTCCATCGCCGGGCCGCGCGCGCCGGAGAGAAATGCGACGCGATCCTTGCGACCGGACGCGCCGCCAGACGCGTTGATCACGCTCAATTTTTCGGAGATTGTTTTGATGGCGTCGTCCCAGCTGACGGGATCGACCGCGCCATTAGGGGCGCGGCGCAGCGGGCCTTGGAAGCGGTCGGGATTGTAGAGGCCCTGCACGGACGCCTGCCCGCGCGAGCACAGCCCGCCGCGGCTCAGTGGATGCGCGGGATTGCCCTCCACCTTGGTCGCGCGACCCTCGCGCGTGCGCACGGTCATGCCACAGCCTGCCGGGCATTCCCGGCAAGTGGTGGAGTACCAGGTGGCGATGCCGGGGATGGTTTCGTCCGACGGCATCACCAGCGAGACAAGCGTGCCCGCCTGGTCGCGGCTGCAGCCAACGGTCCCGGCCATGCCTGCGAGGCCCGCAATCTTCAGAAAATTCCGGCGATTGAACGCAGTGTCCATCCGACCTTCCAATTCAAAATGCCGCCATGCCTGCTTCGCGGTTGGGTAGCCACGGTGAGCGATTTTCTCGCCTGTGGTTTCCCTGCGAAATTACTCAAATCCCATGGTGAGAAAATTGCTCACCGTGGCTACCCAACTTCCACCCGCACTAGCGATGACACGTCGAGCAATCCAGCGGCGCGCTTCGCTGCTCATGGCAACTCACGCACCAGCCCATGGTCATGCGCTCGATCTTCTCCACGCGCTCCATCTTCTCCACCGAACCGTGGCAACCCTGGCAATTCAGTCCAGCGGCCACATGCCGCCTATGAGAAAAATGAACGTAGTCATCCATCTGATGGATGCGCTTCCAGACGATGGGCTGCTTTTTCGCCCAGTACTCATCCACCTTCAGCATCTCTGGTGACTTCGTCTTCACCCAGCGATGGCAGCCAACGCAAGTGCCCACGGCGGGAAGTCCCGCCACGGCAGACCGCCGCGCCCAGCTATGACAAAAAACACATTGGATGTTGAGATCACCGGCGTGCAGACGATGGCTGAAGGCGATTGGCTGCGAGGAAGAATCCGTCGCAGAAGCAGGCTGTTGCGATTGGCCGGATGAAGCGCTCAGGAGACAGGCCCACACGACCACGAAAATGTATACTCGCTGGCGGACACATCTCCAGCCACTGTTCCGAATTGTCAGCGAGTCCATCATCAATTAATTCAATTGGCGAGCCGCGACCGGTCCGGGGGAAAGCAATTGGCCAGTGCAAGCGGCATCCACGAGTAGATGCTCAAAAAACCGGAGGAAGGAATACCGACAGAACTTATCCATCCAACGCGCGCCAGCCTAAACGGAAGTTCGCTCCATGTCCGAAAAACCAGGTACATTGCCCGGAGAAAGGACTCCGCCAAAGCCGACATTGGGCACCCTGCCAGTACTGACTGGGTGCCCTCGGAAGTGATTGTCGTCGAATCGACTAGAATTTGATGCTGTAAGGACCATCGCCGACCTTTTCACGGTGAGCTGTGTGGCAGGCCCCGCAATTGGCTCCGGCAACCTTCATCGCTTCGGCAGCTTCGTCCACTTTGCCCGCGCCAGCCAGCTCGGCAACCTTGGTGAAATCCGCCTGTGCTTTGGCGGCGAGCGTCGCGCCTGCTGACTTGTTGGTCTCGAAGAAGGCCTTCACTTGGCCCATGATGTCGGCCAGCTTGGTGGCATCCGCCGCGGCCTCTGGACCCATCTTGGCTTCCATATTCTTGCGTAGGCTGCCATTGGCGGCCGACGTGGCCTTCATATAACCTACAAATGCAGGATCAGCCTGAGACCAACCGGCCACACCCAACAACATGACTGCACTACCCAGCAACAATACTTTCTTCATGAACCTGACTCCTTCTTATACAACGTATTTGAAAACCAAAATCTCACAAAAAAAACTCTACTTCGCTTACTCCGCCGAACGATCGCGGATGGGGCCGTCATAGGGCTTCGCGCCCAGCTTCAGCAGCAGTTCGGCCGTGCCCTTATTCTCGCGCGCCGGCTGGCGGAAGCTGTAGTCAAACGCGTCGCCTTTGAGCTGACGATATACCAGCCCGCCGGGATCGCCCATGGCAATGGTGATCGGCGTTTGTCCGTACTTGTCCTTCCATTCCAGATTGGCTCCGTTCTTCACCAGGAACTCGATCATATCGAGGTCGCCGAGGTAGACCGCTCCGTGCAGCGCCGTGCGGCCATTCTTGTCCACCGCGTTCACATCGCCGCCGAGCATCACGTTCAGCTTCATGGCTTCCAGAAACCTCTTCTTCTCGTCCTCGGTGCGCGGCTCGCGCTCTCGACCGATGCCGGAGGCCACCATCAGAGGAGTGGTCCCCTGCCCGGTGGTGATCTTGGGATCGGCGCGGCGCTCCACCAGGAAACGCATGGTGGCTACATCACCCGAGGCTGTGGCCAGCATGAAGGGGGTAACGCCGGAGAGATAAAGCTGCGGCAGATTGTTGCCCATGCTGCGGGCAAAGCGATGAACTTCGTAGGGCATGAAGTCATTGGTCATCTCCGCATTGGGGTCCGCGTTGCGAGCAAGCAGGGCCTTCACCAGCTCAGGAGAGTTTGAGCGCACCCAAAACTTGTCGGTCATCGACTTACCGCCGCCAAACAACTCCGCCAAACCTTCCTGCAACGCCCAGTGCATCGGCGTCAGTCCGTAACCGTCGCGCGCATTAGGACTGGCGCCGCGATCAAGCAGGAACAGACTCACCTTCTCGTTGCCGTTCTGCGCGGCCACCACCAGCGGCGTGCCGTCGAACTCCGTGCCATCATCAATCTTTGCGCCCGCATCCAGCAGCGCCTTCGCGGCATCCACATCGCCGGACTGCGCGGCGAACATCAGCGCCGTGAATCCCCCCTTCTCACCCGGGAAATAAGCCTTATCGCTGTAGGTGATGGCCTTCATCGGGTCGTAGAGGTCCAGCTTCTTCGTCCTCAGATGAACATTGGCTTTCGCAGCGACGAGCGCCTGCACGACGGCGGAATGCTTCTGCGCGGCGGCGCGCATCAGCGCGGTCTGGGCGCGATCGGTATCGGCTGCGTCGAGATTAGCTCCCGCCGCGATCAATATTTTTACAGCTTCAATGGTTCCCGTCTTGGCGCAGTTCATCAGCGGCGTAACGCCGTTGGTCTCGGCCGCGTTGGAATTGGCCTTGGCCTTTACCAGCATTTCCACCAGCGGGACATTCTTATTCGTGCAGGCCAGCGACAATGGCGTAACACCATAGTCGTTCGCCGCGTTGGGATTGGCTCCCGCTCCGAGCAGCAACGAGGCCGTCTCGGTGTCATTGCGATAAGCTGACCACAGCAGCGCGGTTGCGCCATCGCCCGCGGGGCGATTCACCGCCGAAGCGTCGGACTGAATCATGCGGCGAACCATGTCGCGGTCGCCACGGCGCACGGCATCGATCAACTGCATGTCGAGCGCTGCCGCCGCGTGAAGGCCGGACACCGTGAGCGCGCCCGCCAATACCCAACCACCGAGATTTCTCAGATTCATCCGCATTCTCAGTCTCCTTACGATTTTTCCGGAGCAAATGGTTGGGCGGGGGGAGAGCCAGTTCGCTCCCGACTCCCCGCCAGTGAGATTTAGAGGGACAGCACGTCGAGCTTGCCGGTGGCGTCGCTGTACTTGGGGTCGAGATAACCTTCCACCGGAAGCTTCGCCATGTCGAGCATGGTCAGCAGCATATTGGACATGGGCAATGCGTTGTAGCGGATGTGCCGCCCGCCCTTCAATCGTCCGTTCGCTCCGCCCACCAGCAACATGGGAATGTCGTGATGGGTGTGCGCGTTGCCGTCGCTCATGCCGCTGCCATACATGATCAGCGAGCGGTCGAGCAGCGTCGCGTCGCCGTCCTGCGAAGACTTCAGACGGTCGAGGAAATAGGCGAACTGCGTGGAATGATGCAAGTCAATCTTCGCGCACGCATCCACGGCAGCCGTCTGGCCGGAGTGGTGCGACAACGAATGATGTCCATCGCGGATGCCCAGCTCGCGGTACGCCGGGTCGGCCTGCTCGCGGCCCCACATAAAGGAGATCACGCGGGTCAAGTCGCCCTGGAAGGCCAGGACTTGCAGGTCCAGCATCAGCTTGGCGTGCTCGGTGCGCGTGGCGGGAATACCCACCGGCTGATCCATTGTCGGCAGCACGCGCGAGGATTGCTCCTCCACCAATTGAATGCGGCGCTCGATATCGCGCACGGCATCCAGATACTCGCTCAACTTCGACTTGTCGGATGGGCCAAGGTCGCTGGCGACGCGATTCACGTCATCAGAGAGGAAGTCAAGAATGCTCTTGCTGCGCAGCGCGAGGCGCTTGCGCTCGGCGGGATTGGTCGAACGGCTCTCGCCCAGCAGGCGCTCGAAAACAGCGCGCGGATTGGCTTCCATCGGCAACGGCGTTGTCGGTCCGCGCCAGGAGATGGTCTTGGTGTAAGCGTCGCTGTAGGCGCCGTCGGCCGCGCCGAGATCGTCGGCCGGATCAAGCGACATTTCGAGCGACCCGAGCTGCGTAACCTTGCCGAACTCGCGCGCGGCAAGCTGGTCCGCCGAGATGCCCACGGCCCCGCCGGGTTTGGGGTGGATGCCGGTGAGGTACGCCGCGCAGGGGCGCGCGTGATTGCCGCCCGCTTCATTGCCCACCGGGTCGGCGGCCTTCACGTTCAGGCCGCTGAGCACCAGCATGTTCTCGCGGAAGGGAGCCAGCGGAGCCAGCGTCGGCGTCACTTCATAGTTCGCCCCCGTTGTCGCGGGAACCCAGTTCTTCATGATGCGGCCGTTGGGGCCGTACATGAACACCAGACGAATGCCGGCCGACTGATCCGCCGCAGCGGCGAATGCCGGAGTCATGCTGCTCAACATGGGCAGCGCCAGCGCGGCACCTGCTCCACGCAGGAATGTGCGGCGGGGGATGGCTTTCTTGAATATCATCATGACGCGCGAGTCCTCCTCATCTGAAATGGCGTGCTCTTCACAATACCGATAATGATTGACGACCAGCGGTAGTCCTGTGCAGCGGACTCCCGCACGATTTTGCGGATGCTGGGAATGTCGTAATATTCTACTTCGCGGCCCAGCGCGTAAGTCATTAGCTTTTCAGTCAGCGTATCGACGAACTGTTCGGGCTTGCTCAACAAAACTTTCTTGAGACCGTCGGCGCCGGCGATCTTGGTGCCGTCCGGCAGCGCGGCGGTATTGTCGATCTTCGCGCCGCCATCTTCCATGCGCCATTGTCCGATGGCGTTGAAGTTGTCCATCGAGAAACCAATGGGGTCCATGCGGGAATGGCAGTTGGCGCAGACCGGGTTGGCCTGATGCTGCGTGGTGCGCTCGCGCATGGTGAGGTTCTTGACCAGGTCTGCCTTCTCTTCGAGCGGCGGTATATTCGGAGGAGGAGGAGGCGGCGGCGTGCCCAGCAGATTTTCGAGCACCCACTTGCCGCGCAGCACCGGCGAGGTGCGCGACGCGCGCGACGTTACGGTCAGGATGCTGCCCTGTCCGAGCAGGCCGCGACGCGATTCATCGGCGACCGTAACGCGGCGGAAGCTGCTGCCGTAGACGCCGGGAATGCCGTAATGCTTGGCCAGCCGTTCGTTCAAATAAGTGTAGTCAGCGCGCAGCAGGTCCAGCGCCGAGCGGTCTTCGCGCAACATGCTCTCGAAGAACAGCTTCGTCTCGCGCTCGAAGGCCATGCGAAGATTGTCGTCGAAATCGGGGAAAATAGTCGGATCGGGCGAGGCCATTTTCAGGTTGCGCACATAGAGCCACTGGCCACCGAAATTATCTACCAGCGCGGCGGCCCTGGGATCGGCCATCATGCGCTTCACCTGCGCGTCGAGCGTGGCGGGATTTTTCAACGCGCCTTTTTCGGCGGCGGCCAGCAACTCATCATCTGGAATGCTCGACCATAGGAAGAAAGAAAGTCGCGAGGCAAGTTCCACATCGCTCAATTGAGAGGGCGAATCCGGAGCGGCGCCGGCGGGATCGCGTTCGATGCGGAACAGAAATTCGGGACTCACCAGAATTCCCTGCACCGCCATGCGCACACCACTTTCAAAACCATTGGCGAAACCGCCGTCAGCCTTGCCAGCCTGATAGAGCTTCGTCAGCGATTGCACTTCCCTGTCGGCCACCGGACGGCGATAGGCGCGGCGCGCGAGTTGCGCAAGAATCTTCCCCGCGCAGGCGTCCTGCTCGGCTTCCACAGTTGGGTGGCAAGAGAAAATCTTCTGGCGGCTGGGCGTGTTGCCCACTCCGCGCACATTGAAGGGACCGTCGATGGTGATGCCGGAGATGGCCGGGTCGCCGCCCTTCCAGTCGCCAATATCAGTGGCCATGGGGCGGGGGAAATTTTCGAGCAAGCCTTCCGGCTCTCCGGCCTTGGCGAGGAAAGACACTCCCAGGGAGTGCGTGCCGGCCTGCGCCGGGAAGCGCGCCACCAACTCATCATCAGCCAGAAATTCGTAGGCGGTCTGATCGGGATGTCCGCGATAAAACGTTCCGTTGCGATTGTGCTCGGGTCCGGATTCGCCGAAGCGCTTGCCGCCCACGGAGAAAGTTCCGACGCGCGCGCCGTCCAGCCGTACATCCAACTGATGCGTGCTGCCGGTGAGTCCGCGAATGATGCCGTCGTCGTTGCGCACCAGCTTCATCTTCACAATGTAGTCGCCGTCCAGCGGAAAGACATGGCGCACGCTGATGCCGCCGCGCGAGCCGAAGGGCAGGTCTTCGCTCAACTGCTCATCCTGATAAAGTTTATTGGAGACGAGATAGGTCTGCCCCACCGGCGGAATCTCCGGATCGCCCACAGCCATGGTGCTGATCTTCGATGCCGCCGTCATGTAGCGCTCCATCAGCAGCGGCGAGACGGTGAGCAACTGGGCAAGATTATCGAACCCGCGGCCGGAGTCATCGGCGGGCAGTAGCGCCGCGCCATCCACTTCAATGGCCAGCAGATCGCGCACCGCGTTCGAGTACTCGGCGCGATTCAGACGATGCACCACGTTGCGGCCGGGATTGGGTTTGGCGGAGGCGAGTTGATCGAGATTCTTTTCAAGATAGTCGGCGAGATCGTTATTCGCCTGCGCGTCAGGACGCGGAGCCTTGGCCGGCGGCATCGCACCGGTTCGAAGCTTCTTGACCACCTTCTCCCAGGTGCCCGGTGCTTCTCCGACGTTGTCCAAGTTCGCCTGATCGAGCATCAGATCAGCGGTCTTCAATTTCTCGTTGTGGCAGGTTACGCAATATTTATTGAGCAGCGCGCGATTCGCCGAAACTGGCGCGGCAGGTTGTTGCGCCTGCGCGCGGCTGCCAACAGCACTGGCAGCGACGGCCATCACGCTCATTAAAATTACCAGGCGATTCCAAGATTTCAATTCAATCATCTTCCGCCCTTATGCTGGAAATTCAGCTGTATTTCAAACCATGCCGACCGGGATATACACCTCTCCCGGCTGACCGCCCGGCCTGACTGCGCGCCCGACTGCGGGGACGATCTCGCTTCTTATATTAATACAAGCCTACAAGGTGTCAACAGGCAATTTTATCAATGTGTTATCCGCCAGGGAACGGCCTCCGGCACGCAACGCTGGAAGAGCGTAAAAGTCCCGCCCAGAGCGTGAGGCGTGGGCTTGATTCTCGTCGCCCTGCCGGAGCTGCCAAACGGCCTACCGCATTAATAAGAATGGACTACCGCCCCAGCACATCGTTGCGCGTACTCTCCAGCAATTGGGCCACT
>CAMBEY010000134.1 GCA_945865705.1 Candidatus Sulfopaludibacter sp. SbA3 | reverse complement strand
GTCTCGCCGCGCATCGGCCTCACCTGGGCGCCGTGGTCCAAGCGCGACACGGTGATCAGTGCGGGCTTTGGCATCTATCACGACCAGATTCTTTATTACCTGATTGATCCGGTGAAGAACACCACGCCGTTTTACCGCATCGCCGTGCTGACCAATCAGCGGGTGCAGGGCTTGTTCCCCGATGCGTTGCTCGCGGCGCAGCAGGGAAACTTCCGCCTCTCCACCAAGACGCTCGATTACAACAACATTAAGCTGCCCAGTGTGCTGCGCTACAACTTCACGCTCCAGCAGCCCTTCGCCGGCTGGACCCTGCGTACCGGCTATGTGGGCACGCGCGGTAATCATCTGATGCGCGGCTACGAAGCCAATCTGTACCCGCCGCCGGTGAAGCTGCCCGACGGCTCGCTCTGTTTCCCGCCGAATGCCGCCGAAGTGCGCGCGCAGGACATCAATCCCAACTGCCTGCCCGTTACTGGCGCCGCGGCCGGACCGGTGAATCAGGCGTTCAATAGCATCGAGCAGTACTCCACCGATGCGCAGTCGTTCTACAACTCACTGCAAGTCTCGTTGAATAAGGCCCCGCGGCGCGGCATGTCCGTGCAGTTCAGCTACACCTGGTCCAAGTCCGTTGACGATGCTTCAAACCTGAGTCCCGTAGAACTGCAATATGGCTTCGATCGCCTGCTCGACCGCGGGCTTTCCAATGGCGACCAACGGCATCGTATCTCGGTAAATTACTTCCTTACCAGTCCGAACACGCTCGGCTCTCCGCTGCTGAGTCGCATCGCAGGCCGCTGGCGCATGGGCGGTATTGTGGGCTGGCGCAACGGCAGTCCGTTCAGCGCGCGCGTGAGCGTTCGCCGTCCAGGCTATTTGTTTTCCGCGGCGCGCGCCAATCTGATTCCTGGATTCAGCAACAATCCCAGCACCGGCACCTCCGCCGGCTGCAGCGACAGCAATGGCCGGCGTAATCTGCCGGCGCGAGAGGTGGGCGACGCCCGCTATTACTTCGATCCCTGCGCCTTCAGCCTGCCGGCGCCGGGCACGATGGGCAATGTGGGGCGCAACACAATTATCACGGAAGATGTTTTCTCCGCCGACGCTTCACTCCAGCGCGACTTCGTGTTGAGCGGCGAAAAGCGGCTGCAGTTCCGCGCCGAGATGTTCAACATCTTCAATCACCCGACGCTCTCGGGTCCGCCGAACGGCTCACAGTTCATCTTCACCGGCAGCAACGGCAATAGCAATTCGCGCATCGGCCAGATCACCCGCACGGTGACAACTTCGCGGCAGTTGCAGTTTGCGCTTCGCCTATCGTTCTAGAGTTGTGGTGGTAATGAAAACGCATGCCATCGAGCGCTGGTACACCAAGCTGGCTATATGCCTGCTGCCACTCGCGCTGGTGCCGTTGATCTTCTTTGCGTTGGCGGAAGGTTGGGTAAGTCTCGGCGGCGGAGAAAAGGACATCATCGTCGCCTTCCCGCTCGCCAGCTGGGCGATCATCTATGCCATAACATTCGTGGTCATGTGGATGCGCAAGAAATCCACCAGGGTCTGCGCCGTGCGGGGTGCGGTGGGCGGCACGATTCCGCTCTGATACTCTGTTTCATCATTGTAGGCTGCCGGACCACCATCTTGTTGCAATTTGTTCCGCAGGTTCCCGGCGTATAGGTGGTGGTCTGCGAATCGACAACCACTGTGTTCAAGAAGCGATTGACGTTGCCTTGTGCGTCGGTGGTGTTGGCGTGGGTGAAGTTGATGGTCGCGCCCGTCGGCAGCGTCATGGAAGCGAGCAGGCCATAGCTGTCATAGGTGAATGTGTAGGTGCTGCTGTCCGGCAAGGTGATCGTGGTGAGCGGGCGGTAGGTGTTGCTGGGCTCGGTGACGCCCTCCACGCCAAACGCAGTGGTGACGCTCTTGGAAGTGAACGTCAAAGTGTACGTGGCCGTGCCTGAAGTTGTCGGACCAACGCAGGAAAATTGATTTTGGATCGAATCCTGGGTCTTGCGGCGCGCGTATGCGGAGTCCGCTCGACATGTTCAATATGTCCCTTGGCTGAGATTTCCGCTCGCAGTTGACTCGGAGAATAATCGGAGTTGAACAGCCGAAATTGACACGGACCTACCCACCTCCCCAAACTTCAGTCGCTTCTTGGCCAGACCCGCTTGTATGGTCGGAGTTCTGGTTTTGCAGCCAAACTTCAGGGTTTGGTGCGACCTGAGGAAGGGAATCACTTTTGGCCGGATTCGGGAGAGTTTCTCTAATTAGCATTTCGTTTTGCCGCACATTCGGGGAGCCATTTTAATCAATCGCTTAGCTTGCTCTCTCCGTTTTCGACTCCGAAAATGTACCCAATTTTGTAACCAGGCAAACCGAAAATGCAGAATCGATTTTCAGACCGAATTGGGGTGACGCAGCCAAAAGCGGTTCTTGAGCTGGCCGAAATGTCTAATGACCTGAAAAATTCGATCTGGAATCTATTTGTGTCATTGTATGATCCCGTATGGTCGAAAAACTCGAATGTAGTCTGCGGCGGGGCGGATTTTACTTCAACGAACGCGTCGAGGAGAACGGTGAGGTTCGCCGCCGCCGTTTACATGGGAACTAATCGGGGTGCTGAGCGGAAGGTGGCGCAGGAGTTCCTGCAAGCGTCCACGCCATGAAGTAAATTGCGGGCATTTTGCTCGTTTGCTAGGCAGCGTTTCGGTAGTAGTAGTTGAGCATGCCGCCAAGGCGCTGCCGGCATTGTACTTGGCCTGATGCCTTTGCTGTATCGATCGGCGTGATGAGGCGATTTCCCAGCCCTTGATGATTTCGCTCCGAGTGATAGTGGGCCACGTATTCTGCGATCGATCTTCGCAACGCAGTTTCACTGAAGAAAATAGTTCGCTCCAGGCACGATTCCTTGATAGTGCGGACGAATCGCTCGGCGTAGGCATTCAGGTTCGGTGAACGTGGTGGTAACGTTACAGACCGAATACCGGCTCCCTCCAGCAGCCCAAGGAACTCTCGCGTAAACAGCGGATCGCGATCATGTATCAAGAACCGCTTCCCCAACAAAATACCATCGACCGAATCTGTCAGATTCCGGGCAACCTGGGTCATCCACAGACCGTTGACTAGCTTTGCGATACCTCCGATTCTGACTCGGCGGGTAGAAAGGTCGATAAAGAACAGCACGAGGAACCGCTGGAGTCCACGCGGCGTCCAGACTTCAATTGTGAAGAAATCGGCAGCAACAATCTGGTTCCAATGCTGCGCTAAGAACTCTTTCCAGGTTGTCTTGCGCTTCCGCTCCGGCGCTGGCTCGATGCCATGGCGAGTTAAGATATTCGCGATGGTTCCATGCGCAACATGGTGCCCCAAGTTTTGCAGCGCCCCCTGAATCCGCCGGTAACCCCAATCACGATTTTCCTGCGCCATGCGCACGACAAGCGCCTCTATTTCTTTCCGAACCGCGGGTCGTCCTGGACTCCGTTGTTCGCTGCCGTCGTACTTCTTTGCAATCAACCTCCGATGCCACGCCAGAAGCGTATCCGGCGTAACAATCGTCCCAATCTGACCCAACAGACCTCGACCAACCAATCTCGCCTTTGCTGCCAGCCGGCGACGCTGATCATCAGTAAACCGCAGGCGACGAGAGCCATTTCTTCAAAATCGTTTCCCCCAGCTTTTATTCCATTGTTGTCTTGTGGTTCGAACGCCTCAGTCGTTCGGGCGGTTTCTCGCTGCGAGGCATCGCCTATTCCGCGCGGGTTCCTTATTTAGCGGGCGGGGGACTCTTCCAATATTTGGGCAGATTGAGTTTGGTGTCGCGGAGGATTTCCAGAACCGCGCGGCGGTCGCCCGCCGAAATGGCATGGAACGATTCGCTGGCGTCGTTGGACGTCACCACATCGTACAGCTTGCGGTAGATCGCGTTGCGGGCGATATCGGGGATGTTGTCGAACGCCGGACTGTAGATCATGTAGCTCAGGGGATACCGGAAGAGCCGCTGGCGCAGATCGAAGTCGCGTAGCGAGCGGCCCAGATGGTCGCGAGGACCGCGCTGCTGGAAGGATTTGGTGAATGTGGAATTACCTTGGACCGGCTCCGAGAGAGGCTCTTCGTCAGCGAACAGCATGTAGGTCACCAGCTCGTCCACATTGGATTGCAGACGCGGGGCAAATTCCTTGAGCTTGCGCTCCGCAACAGCAACGCGCGTCTCCCAGCCGATTCGCGTAATTAGATTCGTCATGCGAGTTTGGTGCTCGATCGTCATCAGAGCGACGATATCACTGCTGGGAGCCAGGTAGGCGGAGGTATCCAATTGCTCGTCGAGGGTGGTGAGGTTTTGCGACTTTGCCGGCTGCCGCTGGTACGGACTATAATCCACGGGGACGTTGCCTCTGTGATGAATCTTCCCGTGCTGTCCGGTAACAAACCATCCACCCCAGCGTGCTTCGAGCGGAATGCGATGATCGGCGGCGAATGCGCCTGACCGGCCGTACGGAGAATCTTCGTCGGCGGGATTCACCGAGCTGATCACGATGCCGGGCACGTTCAGCGTGGCGGGACTCATGTGACATTGCAAGCAGCTCATATACTGGCGCGTGAATGTGGGGCGGTCCGTCTTGTCGACGTCCAGGGTATAGAAGATCGCCCCCAGCCGGGGATCGAGCGCCGAAAATTCCAGCGCGCGTCCATTCTGCACGTACCCCACCGATACGCTGTCATTGAAGTAGATCGCACGAGGAGACGCCGGAGAGATCAAAGACACCTGCGAACTGGTCTTCGAAAAAACCAGAATCTGAGAATCCACTTCAATTCCCAAAGTCTTCAAAATGCCCGGCAGGTATCCCCACCTCGGATGGTACTCCAGCTTGGCATCACTCGAGTTCAACCGCTTTTGCAGGCGAGCTATGGGATCGTCTGCCGCGCGATCGGCATATTGAATGGCCGGGTGATCGAAGGGAATCGTGGGGAAGTCAGGATTGTCATCATGACCCTGCAAGGCCCACAGCGATCCCGCGAGTGTGAGACTCAGAGTGGCTGTGGCAAGAAGTAACAAGCGATATTTATTCATTTGAAAATCCCCAAAGCGGAACAGGACCAGGCCAAAGTTCTGTGCGACTCGTTTTGTACGACACCTTCTGAGAGATATTATTACATCACTTTCGGGCGCTATGATACTGGATGCGAACTAGAAGCTCAGCAGGTGAGTGTACTTGAACGTAAGGCTACGGTCGCTATGATCGAAATTGGTATCGCGCTGGTCGTTATAAACCACGTAAAAATCACTCAAAGGATGATGGATGTACCGGAAACGGAGGTTGGAGCTGACCTGCCTGGTGTCGCTGTTGTACTGGATCAGCGCGCTGAGGCTCAGCCGCGGGTTAAAGGAATAATCGGTTCGCAGGTTCGCCAGATTCGTGGTAAACGAGCCTTCCCGCAGATCCGCCTCGCCTCGCTGATATTCCAATTGTGTGGACAGACGGTAACTGGCGCGCAGAATTCCGCCCCATGTCCAGATAGTCTGCGTTCCTGTATAAAAATCCTGGCGCCGCAGATTGACGCTCGCCGAGAGCAACCTGCGGCGGCTGGAAGTGTAGCCAACAGCATAGCCATTCGAGCGATAATCTCCCGCAGGAATTTGCAGACCTTGCAGTGGAAAGATGCGCGTCAGCCGATCGAATTTTCGGTAATACGTATAGCTAAATGTTCCTCCGTCCTGAAACTCCAGGTTGCCGAACGGGCCGCTGAAACTCCTGGTCTCGGTTCGGCCGTCGGAGAGGATGGCGTATTCGAAATTAGTCGTCACTGTGGCGTCGCGGATGATGCTGGCGAGCGGCATGCCGCGCTCAAAGTGAGGACGAAACTCCGCCAGTTCCTGGACCAGCCGTCGCCCCGGACGGCGCACGAAACCGAGTTGGGGATCAAAATTTTTCTGGATGTCGGCATAGGAGCCGTAGAGTCGCCACAGATTGCTCTGCCACTCGGCCTCGAATTTTCCGAAGGCATCCTCGCCGGCGAGCTGCGGCTTGCGCGTTTTCGCATACAGCGCGTTGACCTGCAAGTCCTGGCGCAGCAGCATCGTGGCGTCTACTCCGTAGGTCTGGCTGGAATCGCCGGGCAGGCTGGAGCGCCGGTTCAAAACAATCGCCCCCACCGTTGAGTTGCTCAGAATGTCGCGCCGAAAGCGGGCCACGGTGAAGTTCGCCGCCGCGAAGGCGGCCTCTGAGCGAGTCTGAATATTCATGAAGCCGACGGCATTTTTTCCGGCCCGCCCGGAGAGCCGCGCGCCGCCCAGAATGGGGATCGGCGTTCCGCCAGCTAGCCCGATGCGGCGGCTGTGGAACAGCAGGACCTCCTGCCTTTGTAGTCCGTCAAAACCGGCCTGAAAGAGCCCCGCATTTTCGAGGAAAAATTCCCTTTTTTCAGGAAAGAAAAGTGGGAAGCGAGTGAAGTTGATCTGCTGCGTGTCGGCTTCGGTGTCGGAAAAATTCGTGTTAGCGGTCAGGTCGAGAGTCATGCCGGGCGCCACGCCGTATTTCAAATCCATCCCGCCTTTGAATTCAGGGTCGTCATTCGCTGGTTGGGAATCGAGCTGCCGCACACCGGCCAGCACATACGGCTTGATGTACAAATTGTTCCCCGGCTTCACGCCCTCCAGGCCGACCAGGTCTCCGGCAATGCCGACTCCGCGCTGGATCACATAGCGGCGGGGCAGCGGCACCCAGGAATTCGCTTCCCCGTTGTGCTGCATGTAGCGGTAAAACTGCACCCCCCAAAGTTGCACGTCCTGCTGGCTAAAGCGCAGGGTCTTGAACGGAATCGCAATCTCGGCGGTCCAGTCATTTTCGTGGATCTTCGATTCCGAGTACCATACCCCATCCCAGTTGGGGTTGGAAACTCGGCCCGTGTCGGTGAACTGCTGGTCGCGCTGGCCACCCTCCGGCGTGGTCGAGAAGGTATAGCCGCTGCGCCGGTCATGAAAAGTGTCGAGCAGGATCGCGATTGCGTCCTGGTCGTTGGGTGGAAAGTCGCGCCGAATATTGTTGACGATGATTTGCCGCGGGTCGGACTCATGGCAGTAGACGGCAATGTAAAGGTTCTCGCGGTCGTAGAGAATGCGAATCTCGCTCGGCTCACTGGCCGGCGCGCCTGTATCGGGGTCCCGCTGGGTAAAGTCCCTGGCGGGCACGGCGGCAGCCCAGGCCGTTTCGTTGAGTTCCCCGTCAATGGTAATTTTCGCATCGGTGAAAACCGCGGAGATCGTCTTGCGCATCTCCGTTACCGGCGCTTGGGTTGGCGCTGGCTCCTGAGCCATCGCCACTGGTGCGATGGAGATTAGGGACAACCGCAGGAGAGCCAACAGGGGAAAAGACCTCATCCATTTGAGCAGAACTCCGCGGCGCGGTCCTGCGTTGGGTCGAGTGCTTTGGCGCGAGTGATTCATCGGGTCCATGCAAAGCAAGTGTGAGTCTGCAACGCGAGAATTGATTCCGATGACATCGGGTTGCGCCCCGGTTTCTGTCAACCCATGTTGTGAACTTGCCGCACCCTTTGCACGCAACGGCGTGGATTAGGCTATGGGCTTGGCGCTGAGTGGGGCCGCGTGGGCGATCTCGCCGGCTGCGGCCTTTACCGCCTCGATAATGTCCGGATACGTTCCGCAACGGCACAGGTTTCCTGAGAGGTAGTGCCGGATCTCATCCGCATTCGGGTCTGGGTTTCGCTCGAGCAGTTCCTTGGTCATCAAAATGAAGCCTGGCGTGCAGAAGCCGCACTG
>CAMBEY010000133.1 GCA_945865705.1 Candidatus Sulfopaludibacter sp. SbA3 | reverse complement strand
CTGCCGTGTCCGCTTGCTGACGCGCGCGGCTCTGTGACAGTCTAAGCAATGAGTCCCCCAATGCAATCTTCACCTGGAGGTAAACTCAACGGCCTGGCGAATGTCTTCTTCCTGCAAATCTGGATAGTCGGAGAGTATCTCCAGAAAAGTGGCGCCGTGGGCAACCTGCCCAACAATTACAGAGACCGGTATCCGCATACCGCGAATGCAGGCTCGGCCGCCCATGATGTTGGGATCAAATGTGACGCGATCAAACATAGCTTAATTCTGCTCCCATTCCGGTTACGCGCGCAACCGGAGCAATCCCCGCTTGCTTACGCGTGCCGTTCGACAGGCTCACGACCCTGAGCGAAGTGGAAGGGCGGCACGGTTGGATGTGGGCACGCTCACCCCATGGTCTGCGCGTGGTCGATGGCGATCTTGTAGAGCACGCGGACTTCGTCGGCCTTGCGCAGAGGGTATTTGTCGAGGCCCATGTACTTCTTGGCCATCTTGTCGATGTGGTCGCGCGCGCCTTCTTCGGTGATCTCGACGACGCGGCCACGAATCTCCATGTGGCGATAGGGATTGTCGGGGTCGGATACTTCGAAGGACACGCGCGGATCGCGCCGCATGTTCTTGTCCTTCTGGCGGCCGCGCGCCGAGTTCACCAGGATGTGCGTGCCGTCGAAATCCCACCACACCGGCGTAACCTGCGGCGAGCCGTCCGGCATCAGCGTGCCCAGGTGAGCGAAGGATTTCTTGTCGACCAGGTCTTTGAACTTTTCAGGATAGGCAGCCGGCATGATTTCACTCCGCAGTGCGATGATCTAGAATTGAGTGCGGGTACATTCGAAATATAACACGCTGGGACTGACTACAATCGGCGATTCGAGGATGGCTGCTGCATGGCGATTGAAAAAATTCTGGAAGGCGTGGCACGATTTCAGCAACAGGCTTTCCCGCAGTACAAGGAATTATTTACAGGACTGGCCACGGGGCAGCGGCCAGAAGCCCTGTTCATCACCTGCTCGGATTCGCGCATTGACCCTTGCCTGCTGACGCAGACCAAGCCCGGCGAACTGTTCATATGCCGGGTGATCGGCAACATTGTCCCGCCATACCCCGATGCCATCGGCGGCGTCTCGGCCACGGTGGAGTTTGCGGTGGGCGTGCTGCGCGTGCCGGACGTGATCGTCTGCGGACACACCGACTGCGGCGTGATGAAGGGCGCGCTGAATCCCGATGGCCTCGACGCGTATCCCACAGTGAAGGCCTGGCTGCGCTATGCACATGTGGAGCGCCGCGAACCGGACCCAGGCCCGGAGCTGATTCTGGCCGAGACGGAACGCAATGTCATAACCCAATTGAACAACCTGCGCACGCATCCCACCGTTGCGGCGCGATTGGCGCAAGGCAATCTCGCCCTGCATGGCTGGGTCTATGACATCGGCCCCGGCTCGGTTACCGCCTATGACCAAGAGCAGCGGAAGTTCCTACCCCTCGGCGGCTCACAGTAAAGCGGTTGGCGTTGTGACCGTTGCGCAATTGCCGCTCAACTATCTGCGGATGAAGGATATTGTGGGTGTGGATGAAACATAATTGCCACCTGCGATTACTCTCCATGCCTATTCCCCAATTAACGATGGCGGTGATAAAGTGTAGCCATGCGCATACGTTTGGCGACGCTGCTGATTCTGGCAAATATGATTTTGGCGAGCGGCCTCGACGCCAAGTGGGTGGCCATTGGCCCTTATGGCGGCGATGCGCGCGCGCTGGCCGCTGATCCGCGCGACCCGGATCGCATGTACGCCGGCACGCGCACCGGGCAGGTCTATCTGACCATCGACGCCGGGCGCACATGGACGCCGCTCGGTGGATTGCAGTTGCCGTCCTACTGGGTGGTCGATCAGTTATTCGTCGATCCCAACAATAATCAAGTTGTCTACGCGGGCGTGTGGAGCCTGCGCGATAAGGACGGCGGAGTGTGGAAGAGCGCGGATCGCGGGCGGACTTGGAACGCGCTCGACGGAATTAAAGGGCAGTCAGTACGGGCGCTGGCGCTGGCGCCGACGGATTCGCGCACTCTGGTGGCCGGGACGCTCGAAGGCGTCTTCCGCAGCAGCGACGCGGGGGCCAACTGGGAGCGCATCTCGCCGCTGAATCATGATGAGATTCACAGTGTCGAGTCGGTGGCCATTGATCCGCGCGACGCCAATATCGTTTATGCCGGGACGTGGCATCTGGCCTGGAAGACGAGCGACGGCGGCCAGCGCTGGATGCCCATCAAGAAGGGCATGCTGGACGACTCGGATGTCTTCAGCATCACCATTGATCCCAAGAATCCTGATACGGTTTACGCCACGGCCTGCTCCGGCATCTACCGCAGCGACACGGCAGGCGCGCTATGGAAGCGCATTCAGGGCATCCCCTCCACTTCGCGGCGCACGCACACGCTGGTGATCGAGCCGCGCAACACCAACATCGTTTATGCCGGAACCACCGAAGGGCTGTGGCGCACTGAGGATCGCGGCGAAACCTGGAAACGGCTGACGGCGCACACCTGGTCGATCAACGCCATCGTGCTCGATACGCAGCAGGCCGCCCGCGACTCCATTAGCGATGCCGGACGTTTCTTCATCGCCATGGATCACGGCGGGGTGATGGAGACGCTCGACGGCGGCGCGCGTTTTCGCGGGGCCAACTGGGGATTCGCGCAACGCCAGGTCTCGCGGCTGGTGGCCGATCCGGCAGCTCCCCCGGAGCAGCCGGTGCTCTACGCCTCGGTGCTGCATGATGGCGACTTCGGCGGCGTCTTCATGACCAACAATCGCGGGGCAAGCTGGCAGCAGTTGAGCGCGGGACTAAAAGGCCACGACGTACTCAGCCTGCTCATCGTGACTAAGCCTTCGTGGAAATTACTGGCGGGCACGCCCGACGGCGTGTTTGAATATTCTCCCGACAAGCCCATCTGGCAGCAGCGCGGCAAGTGGCAGGTTCCAGCGCGAACGGGCGGGGCGTCTTCTGCACAATCAAATTCGCAACCCCCTATCACTGTGCGCGACCTCTATCAACGCAGCCCAGAGGAGCCAATACTCGCCGCCACCTCGCTCGGATTATTCGAGAGCGCCGATGGAGAAACCTGGCGTCCGCTGTTGCTGGATGGAGACTCCAATGGCGGCAGCGGGGGCGGCAGCGGGCATTACGCGATCACTTCAACAGTGAATGGCAGTGCTGGAGTGAATGGCAGCGCGGGCAACCAGCTTGCGGCAGCCTCCGCCTTGGGACTGAGCATCTCGCGCGACCGTGGGCGCAACTGGTCCGCGGTGCGCCTGAATGGCGGTCAGCCTCTGCGTATTTACAATCTGGCGGCCAGCCCCGCCATCAGTCCAGATGTCCCGCAACAACTGCTGGCGGCCACTGAGGCAGGACTGATGCGATCCAGCGATGGCGGCGCGACATGGAACAGCAATGGCCGTGGCCTGCCAGGCGGCGCGGTAGCGGACATCTCATTTGATCCGGCTAATCCCCGACAGGTGTTGCTGGCTGGTGCGGCTGGTGCATTCTATTCGCTCGATGGCGGCGAGTGGTATTCGCGCCTGGGTCCGCCCGCCGCGGCGGACTATGGCAGCTTCGAACTGAACTCCGTTCTGGTGCTGGCCAACTCCCAGGCGTTGGCCGTCTCAGTGAACAATGGACTGTTCATTCAAGATGGCCGCGACGGCTTTCTCCCTCCTCAACCCTCCGCTTCAAAATAGATTACAAACTGATAAATATATTGTTAACAATCATTTACCTGACTGCCCCGCAGCGCCCTCGAGCACTTTCTCGCACTGATAATCAATAAATGCAATCTAGGCATTATTCCAATATCAAAAGCTTCAATTGCCGGTTCCTATTATTTAAATGGCAATTATTAATTGGACAATAAGCAGATTATTTTTAACAATAATCACTTTTTAGGTTGACATAGCCATACCGTTGCCATTATTCTGCCAATGTTGACGATAGAGACAGACAGATTGCCGGTTATGCGTGTACGGCAACAATCTACAAAAACTCATGGAAGGTGAGGACGAAATACAAATGAAGAAAAGAACAACGACAAATAGTTTTTTGCTGAGGACCGTTGGCGGCTTGATGCTGGCGGGGTGTGCGCTGGTGCCGATGGCCCGTGCTGAATCCGTGGAAGACCGGCTGGCGGCGATGGAAGCCCGCATCCGCCAACTGGAGACCGAACTGGCGGTGGCCAAGACCGCATTCCCCGCGCCGGTATTTCGTGAAGTGGCGGCACCGGCCTCGGCGGCGTTTATTCGCAAAGCGGTGATGGTAAGTCCGGCTCCGGCGGCGATGGCTGCGGCAGCGCCCGCGCCGCAGGCCGAACTCTCCGGCGATCTGGAGGGGCTGAACTTTTTCAAGGGCGTGAAGTTCGGCGGGTTCCTGGATGCCTATTACGGTTTCAACATGAACAAGCCGACGGACGGCAAAAACACCTATCGCAATTTCGACTTCGAGCATAACTCGATCACACTGGCGCAAGCCGACCTGGAGATCATGAAGCCGGTGAGCGAATCTGCTCCGCTCGGCTATATGTTGCAGATGGGCATCGGCCCCACGGCCAACGCCGTGAACGGCGGCGATTTCGCCATAGGCAACTCGACGGCGGCGCATTTCTTCCAGTATTACCTGAGCGGCCGCATTCCCACTGAACGCGGCGTAACCGTGGACGTGGGCAAATTCGTAACGCAGCACGGCGCGGAGGTCATCGACACGCGCGTGAACCCCAACTATTCGCGCGGCCTGCTGTTCGCCTGGGCGATCCCTTATTACCACTTCGGCGTGCGCCTGACGGCTCCCGTGGCCGACACGCTGACGCTGGGCATCAACCTGACCAACGGCTGGAACAACGTCATCGACAACAACGGCGGCAAGACCGTCGGCTTCATGTTGAACTGGGCGCCGACATCGAAGTTCAGCTTCATCCAGAACTACATGGTAGGTCCCGAGCAGGCCGGCAACAGCGACGACATCCGGCACATGTTTGATTCACTGCTGACCGTGAAGCTGCACGACAAAATCACCTTCATGAGCAACTTCGATTACGGCAAGGACGTAACCGGTGGCGACAACGTGCATTGGATCGGCACTGCCAATTACTTGAAGTTCCAGGTGAACGACAAGTTTGCCTTCACGCCGCGCTTTGAGTATTTCTACGACGTGGATGGGTTCATGACCGGCACGCGCCAGCAGTTGAAGAGCCTGACGCTGACGCCGGAAGTGGTCTTGAGCAACAACCTGGTAACCCGCTTCGAGTTCCGCCGCGACTGGTCGACAGCCGACACCTTCGGCCTGGGCCCGGACTCGGATCCCAATGATGCGTTTTCGCAGGAGACCGTGGCTGTGGGGCTGCTCCTGAAGTTCTAACCTGTAATCAGGCCGATCGAAACCATGAAAATCCTTCTCGTCGACGACCTGGGCCGGACGATTACCAGCCTGAATGACGTCGAGAAATTCGATGGCACTCGGTACGAGCATGTTGCTGATCTGATGGATCTGATGGAGATCATCATCGCTGGCGGCACGCCAGCGGGTAGCGGATCGGCAAAGCGGGGCGGATCGTCCTGAGTCGTCGACGAGAAGCAAACAGAAAAATTGCCCATCGGTAAGAAAAAATCCGAGTGAGTTTAAGGAAGGAAGGAAAATGTCGAGAAAATTGGTTACAGGATTATTGCTGAGTTGGCTATTGATCGCCATCACAGCCCCCTCGCTCATGCTGGCTCAGGAAGCGCGCCAGCCCGATCCGAGCGGAGCCGCCACGGGCACGGCGGCGGATGTTCCAGCGGCCACGGCGGGCGCTCCCACGCTGGAGGAGGTCGCGGCACAGGTTGGCAAGAACAAAGTCGGCGCCAACATGATGTGGGTTCTGTTGACCGGTTTCATCGTCATGTTCATGCAAGCCGGATTCGCCATGGTGGAAACCGGATTTACGCGCGCCAAGAACGTGGCCCATACCATGGCCATGAACTTCATGATCTACCCGCTGGGCATGTTGGGATTCTACATCTGCGGTTTTGCATTAATGTTTGGCGGCTTCGGCGCGCTGGGGACACTGGGCGGCTATGACGGATTGAACAGCGAATTCACCATTAGTTTATTCGGCAAGGATTTCGGCCTGTTCGGCACCACGGGATTCTTCCTGGCGGGACACTATGACGTAGCCGTCTTCGCTCTGTTCCTGTTCCAGATGGTCTTCATGGACACCACCGCCACCATTCCCACCGGCTCGATGGCGGAACGCTGGAAATACTCCTCCTTCATGATCTATGCCGTGTTGGTTGGAGGCGTCATCTACCCCATCTACGGCAACTGGGTGTGGGGCTACGGCTGGCTGGCCATGCTGGGCAAGAACTTCGGCCTGGGTCACGGTCATGTCGATTTCGCCGGGTCTTCCGTTGTGCATATGACGGGCGGCGTCCTGGCGCTGGTTGGCGCCATCATGATCGGCCCGCGCATCGGCAAGTACAACAAGAACGGCTCACCCAACGCCATCCTCGGCCACAACATTCCCATGGCCATCATCGGAACTTTCATCCTGGCCTTCGGCTGGTTCGGATTTAACCCCGGCTCCACGCTGGCGGGCACGGACTTGCGCATCGCCGTTGTGGCCGTCAACACCATGCTGGCCTCCATGACCGGCGCGATTACGGCAACCATCTGGATGTGGAAAGTCCGCGGCAACAAACCGGATCCATCCATGATGTGCAACGGATTGCTGGCCGGCCTGGTGGCGATTACCGCGCCTTGCGCCTTTGTCACTTCACAAGCCGCGTGTCTGATCGGCATCATCGCGGGCGTGCTGGTGGTGGAAGCCGTGCTGTTCATTGACGCCAAGCTTCGCGTGGACGATCCGGTCGGAGCAGTGGCTGTTCACGGCGTAAACGGGCTATGGGGCTGTCTGGCGTTGGGCTTATTTGCCGACGGCAGCTACGGCGATGGTTGGAACGGCGTGGCCGGCCCGGTTACCGGGCTGTTCTATGGAGACGCCTCGCAGTTTTATGCGCAACTGATCGGGGTTACCGCCAACATCGTCTACGTGTCCATCATCGGCTATTTGGCCTTCAAGGTCGCGGGTTTGCTGGGTGGTGGTTTGCGCGTTCCTGAGGCTGACGAAGTGATGGGCCTGGATATTCCAGAAATGGGTGTTCCCGGTTATATCTCGGCGCAACAGCAGGAAAACAGCTAAGACTTCCTCTAGCGGTGGCTTCCGCTCCGCCCCACACGGCGGGGCGGCAGTCGCAGTCTGGAGAGAAAGCTGGGGGCGTTCCGGGGCTGCGACCCTTCCTCGCGGCCTTGGGACACCTCCTTCATTTCTACAGGCATTATTGCCGGCATTTTGCAGGCATTATGGCACTGGATGCTCAATCCCGCCATTTTTTTGACAATTAAAATGTGATCAATGCGCGTTTTTCTGTTGACACTTATCCTCTAAATAAATAATATTACAAATTGTCGCTAGTTCAGATTGTTTCGTGTTGCAGTTTTTCCAGTCTTCATTGCGACTGGGCAAGTACGCAGACAGGCACTCAGTATTTGATCCGATGCGGTTGCTGGTGTTCTGTCAAAACTGAATATCCCCATTAGTGTCCTCGAACTTAGGAAGGAGCCTTGAGATGCTGCGGTATCCCAATATAAAATCCAAATTTTTAACTGTGTTGGCCCTGGCGGTTTGCATGCTGCTTGTGCCGGGCCTATTAATGGCGCAGGACGCAGCGCCGACAATTGACAGTGGCGACACGGCCTGGATGATGGTCTCCTGCGGA
>CAMBEY010000132.1 GCA_945865705.1 Candidatus Sulfopaludibacter sp. SbA3 | reverse complement strand
GGGGTGCAGCAGCACCTCCAACGCCTGGATGGCGTTGCCAAAGCGGAAGTCAGTCTGCGCGATGGGCATGTAACAGTCACTCCGAAGAGCGAATCAGCGCTAGATCCGTATCTAATTCTGAAGGCCACTTACGATAGCGGAGTGAGTGTGGCTGAGATGCAAATCACCGCGACCGGAACAATTGAGTTAGTAAGCGGCGTGCTGCAACTACGGCTGAACGCGAAGCAGTCCTTCGAGATTGTTCCCAATGCCCAGGCGGAGAAGCTGAAACTGTCCGCGGACAATCCGGGAACCGTCGCTGCTCGTGTTACTGTGCGAGGCTTCCTCTATCGCAAGCCGGCGGGGGGAGCAAAGGCCAAGATGCCCACTGGCATTCTGAAGCTGGAGATCACTGAGGTTAAAAATGCCCCTTAGAGTTTCCAGACGCGCGGCCGCCAGCTTGTCAGTTCTACTGCTGGCGGCTTCTATCTTAATCGGATGGAGATTGCAGTCCACGCGAACTTCTCTACGCGGCGGGGATTCCAGCGCAGGTGCGCGTGCTGTCCTTCCCACGGAAGGACAGCCGCTGCCTGCGTTCGATTTTTCGGATGTCAATGGCCGCAGAGTTTCGTCCGAGGAGCTGCGCGGCAAAGTGCTGGTGGTGGATATCTGGGCGTCGTGGTGCGAACCTTGCAAAACGGAGATGCCCGCCTTCGAGCAACTCCACCAGCAGTACCGCGATCAGGGGTTGGCGATCATCGGCATCTCGATCGACATCACGGCGGAGGACGCCGCGCGATTCGCGCGCGAGATCGGCGTCACTTACCCGATCATCCATAATCCGGAGATCATGACTGAGTGGGGACTACTCGGCCTGCCCACGACGATCGTCGTCGACCGCGCCGGAGTCGTGCGCAAGAAAGTTATCGGCTTTGAGTACAAGGAGGTTTTCGAAAAAACACTGCGCGAACTACTGTAGGCAACGGCCAGCGCTGCTTGAATGCAGGCTGGCCGTTGCTGGAATATCGCGGAGAAGTCTAGAGAGCCTGTTCGCCGTGGTCGCCGGTACGGATGCGGATGACGTCCTCGACTGGCGAAATGAATATCTTGCCATCGCCGAACTTGCCGGTCTTGGCGACGTCCTGAACAGTCTTGGCGGCATCGGCGGCCTGATCGTCGCGGACGAGAATCTCCAGCTTGAGCTTGGGCTGGAACTCAGCTTTGTACTCCACGCCGCGATAGTGCTCGGCGTGGCCCTTCTGGCGACCAAATCCGCGCACTTCTGTTACGGTCATGCCATGCACGTCCACCTTGTCCAGCGCCTCCCGAACTTCCTCCAGCTTATGCGGTCGAATGATGCATTCAAGTTTTTTCATCAGTCTCACTCCCGGAATATGCCCCCGCTACAGGGGAGGATTGAACAAGGCCCGCGCGAAGGCGAACCTTTTTTATTTCTGAAACGCACAGTTCACGCAAACCATGCTGGCACGAACTATAGACTAGTCTACTCCCCGAAGGCTTGCGTGAATAGGCTCTCCGGAAAAATTGACCCATCCTTAAATCATTACTGCCTGACCTAATCTAACTGGCCAGCCCCAAAAAATCTGAAAAAAACACCGTGCCTTCTTGCTGTGCAATCACCGGAAAGGTACAATGTCGCCTTGGCAGCTCCGGCTCGGGTGCAGGACAAATCAGAAGTAAAGAATAAACCCATAATTAAGTATTGTCAATGGTATTTGGCGCATAGTGCAAAAATTATTTTGTACTTTGCGTATTAAATGCTAAATAATTCCACATTGATAGCAATCTATCGCATATATTTTATTTCAATTGTGTCGTATAATTGCACGGTGGTCGCTGCGCGGGGAATCGCATCCGCACATGAGAGGGACAGATGATTAGCTCCGATGCTCTGAATATGCTGCGCGAGGAAAAGGTAGAACTGCTGCTCTTGCAGTTTACCGACATCCTTGGATCCATCAAGACCGTTGAGATCCCCGCGAACCGCTTCGATCATGCGCTGGCTGGTGAGGTTATATTTGACGGCTCGGCGCTGGAAGGATTCCATCGCACCATCGAGTCGGAGCTGCTACTGAAGCCGGACTTGGAGACCTTGCGCATCGCGGCTGTGGTGGCGGGCGAAACTCGCGCAGCGCGGCTTACCTGCGATGTCCACAATCTGGATCATTCCACATTCGAGGGATGTCCGCGCACCAGACTCAAACTCATGATCGAGCAATACAGCAAGCTCGGCTACGCAGTCCTGATCGCGCCGGAGATCGAATTCTTTCTATTCCAGCGCGACGAACAGATGAAACCGACTACGCGCACGGAGGACCCCGGCAGCTATTTTGACCTGGTTCCGCATGATCGCGGCGAGCAAACGCGCCGCCGCATCGTCTCTCAAATGCAGGCCACGGGCCATGTCGTTGAGGCCGGGCACCATGAGATCGCGCCCGGTCAGCATGAGATCGATCTGCGGGAGACTCCGGCATTGCAGATGGCCGACATCATCGCTTCCATGCGCATGCTGACGCGCTCCGTGGCCAGCGCGGCGGGCCTTCACGCAACATTTATGCCGAAGCCAATCTATGGCCGCGACGGCTCGGGCATGCATCTGCATATCCAGGTTCTCAAGGGCAGCAAGAACGTTTTCGAGGATGCCAAGGATGAGCACGGGCTGAGCGAAACAGGCAAGCAATTCATCGCGGGACTGCTAGCGCATGCGCGTGGATTCACGGCGGTAACCAACCCGCTCATCAATTCATATAAGCGATTGGTGCAGGGCTTCGAATCGCCCACGCATCTGGTTTGGTCGGAGCGCAACGTGAATCCGCTGGTGCGCGTGCCACCCAACCGCGGCAATCAGACTCGCTGCGAGCTACGCAGCCCCGATCCATCCTGCAATCCCTATTTGGCTTTCGCTACCGTACTGCGCGCGGGACTGCACGGCATTGAGGAAAAGCTGGACCCCGGCCCGCCCATCAGCAAGAATATCTACCGCATGAGCGCGCGTGAGCGCGCACGCTTCAATATTGACCCGCTGCCGGCGGATCTGCATGAGGCCAGTGTCGCGTTGCGCAAGGACAAAATCGTGCAGGAGAGCCTCGGCCCGGTGATCTACCGCTATTTGATGGAAGCCCAGCAGGCGTTATGGAAGGACTACTCGTCGCACGTCCATCCCTGGGAGCTGGAACACTATCTGGCGTATTACTAAAACATCCTTGCGGATTCCTGAATCGAGCCGGCTCGCATACTATTAGCCACCTGCGGCACTCTGGCGCGTTGGCGGCTGTCGGCGATATGATGATGACTCCATGCGGCCCGGGGGCCTCTTCCCCCAGGCCGCATCGTATCGACATGAGTAGGTCGACTTGAGCAGGCAGGTTCATTCCCCTTGGCAGATCAGCCGCACGAAAATTCTCCATCACTCGTTCCCGTCATGCTGGCCGCGGGCTCGGGCGCATTGCTCGCACTGGCCTTCCCTAAATTCAACTTGCTCCCGCTGGGCATGGTCGCGCTGTTGCCGCTGCTGATTCACGTGGCACGCGAGGCCTCCGGCCTGCGCCGCTTCCTCGGCGGTTTTCTGGGCGGGACGCTCTTCTTCGCCGGAACATGCTATTGGCTCTACCCCGTGCAGCGCGAGTACGGCGGGCTGAACGCCATGGAAGCCAGCGGCGTCCTGCTACTGCTGGTCGTTGTGATGGCTCTCTACTGGGGAATCTTTGGCTGGCTGGCGGGCCGTTGCTGGAAATTATCCTGGGGACCGCTGGCTGTTCCATTTCTCTGGGTGGCCCTGGAATACGCGCGCGCGCACGCGTTGACAGGTTTTCCGTGGCTGCTCACCGGATATCTGCTGACGGACTATTTCCCACTGGCGCGTCTCGCCCGCTGGACCGGAGTGTATGGCCTATCCTATTTGACCGTGGCCATTCCGGTCGCGATCCTGTGGCCGTTTCTCAAGCCGTCGAAGCTCGCCGCGCTACATTTGCTCGCCCTGATGGGACTTGTCGGAGCCCTCGCTTTCATTCCCGTGGAAGCGCTGCCCGTCGCGGATCAATCGGCCTTTCTGGTTCAGACCAACGTCCCGCAACAAGTCGCTCTTGAAACATGGGACTCAAAGACGCAGTCGCCGCTGTTCGAGCGGCTGGCCAAGCTCACACTCGACGCGGTCCCTGAGCAAAAATCTCCATCGCTAGTCGTCTGGCCGGAGATGCCCGCGCATTTCTATTTCCACGAGGACGGTTTCACGCGACCCTACGCGCAGCGGATGGCGCGCCAGACCAATAGCCATTTCCTGATGGGCATCGTGGCCTTCGTCCCTGGCTCCGAGCGCGAAAAAGCCCTGAACAGTTCCGTGCTGCTGGCTCCCAACGGCGGGCTGGTTTCGCAATATGATAAAATCCACTTGGTGCCGTTTGGCGAGTACGTTCCCTGGCGCGAGCGGCTAAGTTTTGCAAGCTCACTTACCGCGGAAGTTTCGGATTTTACCGCAGGGCGGAAGCATGTGGTCAGCCCGATTCCCGGCGGCCAACTGGCTACGTTCATTTGCTACGAGGCGATCTTTCCTGATCTGATTCGACGCTTCGTTAATAATGGGGCAGGCGTGTTGGTGAATCTATCCAACGACGGCTGGTTCGGAGACTCCGCTGCCCGCCACCAGCACCTCTTGATGGCGCGCATGAGAGCCATCGAGAACGACCGCTATGTTCTACGCGCGACCAATACGGGCATGACCGCCGTGATTGCGCCGAATGGCAAAATCGTCTCGGAGTTGCCGCCGGATAAATCCGGTGTCCTGAAAGCAAGCTGGGCGTTTGGCACGACCAAGACGTTTTACACCGAGTACGGCGACCTGTTCGCCATGGGCTCCAGCGGCCTCGCGCTGCTGGGCTGTCTTTTTGCACTCGCCCAACGCGAGGAAGGCGCAGTACGCGGCAAGCGTGGCGGCGCTAAAAGTGCCAACCCACTGAAGAAAGCTGACAAGAAGAGGAAGTAATCCTATGATCGACGAACGTGAGCGGGAGTTTGCAGAACTCAAAAGCAAGATAATGGATATTCGGAGTTATCTTTGACGCTCCCAGCAAGCGGGAGGAGTTCGCCGCGCTAGAGAAGCAGATCGCCGACCCCGCGTTCTGGAACGACCCTACCCAAACACAGAAAATACTCCAGCGCCGCAAGCGCCTGGAAGAAGTCATCCATCAGGATGAGGAGTTGGCGCGTGGCCAGTCGGACATCGAAGTAATGTTCGAACTCGCGCACGAAGGCGAAGACGTCGCCAAGGATCTGGCCACTCAATACGATCTACTAAAAGACAAAGTCCTGGCGACGGAAACGCGCATTCTGCTCTCCGGCGAAACGGACCACTCGAATGCGATTCTGACCATCCACGCGGGAGCGGGAGGCACCGAGGCCTGCGACTGGGCCGAGATGCTGCTGCGCATGTATATTCGATGGGCGGAGCGTCAGGGCTTCCACGCCGAGCTGGTGGAGTTCAGCGTGGGCGAGGAAACCGGCTACAAATCCGCCACGGTTGAAATCACCGGTGAGTACGCCTTCGGATTGGCGAAAAGCGAGGTGGGCGTTCACCGCCTGGTGCGGCTCTCGCCGTTTGATGCACTGAAGAAGCGCCACACTTCCTTTGCCAGCGTCTTCGTAATTCCTGAGATCGACGACAACATCGCCGTGGACATTCGAGAAGAGGACCTGAAGATCGACACCTATCGCTCCGGCGGCGCCGGCGGGCAGCATGTCAACACTACGGACTCGGCCGTGCGCATCACCCATTTGCCCACTGGGCTGATCGCACAGTGCCAGAACGAACGTTCACAGCACAAGAACCGCTCCACCGCGTTGAAGATTCTGCGCGCGCGCATCTATGAATATGAACTGGCCAAGAAGCAGGCAGTTTCCCGGAAAGTGGAAGACGCCAAAATGGGCATCAACTTCGGCAGCCAGATTCGCTCCTATGTGCTGCACCCTTACCGTTTGGTGAAGGATGTTCGCACCAAGGTGGAAGTGGGCGACGCCGACAGTGTGCTCGACGGCAACATCGATCCGTTCATCCGCGCCTATCTGCTGAGCCTGCGCTCAGGAACCGCCCCGGCGGAGTAGCGCACGCCGGGATGGGCACTCTTGGAGTAGCGCCGCAATGGTTGTCGCTGGCTGGCTTTCTCGGTAGAATTGTAAATTGCCTTTCCCCTGCATCCACGCATACCCATCGCAGCGTCGGACGGAGTAGAGCATTGATCACCTGGCTTAAGCATCTATTGGTCGGCCGCCCGCTCGATACTTCCACGGCGCACGAACAGCGCCTGACAAAAAAGGCTGCGCTGACTGTTTTCTCCTCCGATAGCCTTTCCTCGGTGGCCTACGCCACGGAGGAAATTTTGCTGGCTCTGGCCTTGGCGGGCGCGGCGAATTTTAGCCTGCTGATGCCCGCGTCCATGATGATCATCGCTCTGCTTTTCATCGTGGTCATTTCTTACGGCCAGACGCTGGAAGCCTACCCCAATGGCGGCGGAGCCTACACCGTCGCCAAGGAGAATCTGGGAGTCAATGCCGGACTGGTGGCCGCCGCAGCGCTGTTGATCGATTACGTCCTCACCGTGGCTGTCAGCGTGGCCGCCGGAATTGCCGCCCTCACTTCAGCGGTACCCGCCGTGGCGAATTACCGTGTTCCGATTTGCCTGCTGGCCATCTTCATCATCATGCTGGCCAATCTGCGCGGAGTGAAGGAATCGGCGGCCATTTTTGCCGGGCCGGTCTATCTTTTCATGCTCGGAGCCTATGCGGTGATCATCGGCTCGTTCTTCTATACGGGGGCAACCGGCGACGTCGCGGTTTCAGATTCCCAAGCCGTCGCGGATTCAGTCCAGACTTTTTCATACCTATTACTCCTGCGAGCCTTCGCATCGGGCTGTACCGCTCTCACCGGAATTGAGGCGGTCGCCAACGGCGTGCAGGCGTTCCAGAAGCCGGCGCCGAAAAATGCCCGGATCACGCAGATGGTCATGGGTGTTCTGCTCGGCACGCTTTTTCTAGGCATCTCCTTTTCCACCAATTTGCACAATCTTTCGCCGAATGAAAGTGAGACGATCCTTTCCCGGCTCAACCGCCTGTCGTTTGGAACCGGGCCGATCTATTACACAATCCAAGCCGCCACCATGGCCATTCTGGTGCTGGCGGCCAACACCGCCTTTGCCGATTTCCCGCGTCTCAGCTCCATAATCGCCAAGGACCGATTTCTTCCCCGGCAGTTTGCCAATCAGGGCGACCGCCTCGTCTTTTCAAATGGCATCATTTTTCTGGGCTTCACGGCCAGTGTCCTCGTCGTGCTGTTCGACGCCGACGTTCACAAGTTAATCCCGTTGTACACCGTCGGAGTATTCGTAGCGTTTACATTGTCGCAACTTGGCATGGTTGTTCATTGGAAGCATGACCGCGGCAAGGGTTTCCGCTGGCGCATGGTGCTCAACGCGGTTGGTGGAATCACAACCAGCGGCGTGCTGGTGATTGTCGCCATTGTCAAATTCACTCACGGTGCGTGGGTCGTCATGGTTGCAATGCCGGCCTTTGTGTGGATGTTCCTGCGCATCCGGCAGCATTATTTCGAGGTTGCCACGGAACTCTCGGTCGCCACCTATGACCGTCTCAGCGTACTGCGGCATACCGTCGTCGTCCCCGTGCCCGGCGTCAATCGCGCCAGCCTGGGCGCCATTGAGTACGCCCGCACACTCTCCAAAGATGTGCTGGCTGTGCAGGTGAATGTCGATAGCGATGCACTCCGTAGTTCATCAGCGCATGGCAGGAATCAAGCATTTCTTCGACCTGCGCATTGCCATAACGCT
>CAMBEY010000131.1 GCA_945865705.1 Candidatus Sulfopaludibacter sp. SbA3 | reverse complement strand
CCGCGTTCCGTCTCCCAGTATCTTCGCCACCGCCAGCTTGGTGTTGTCGTACAGGATGCTTCGCGGCACTCCACCCAAGTAAGCGAATCCCTGGCGGTGTCCCTCCAGAAACGCCTCCGTCGTCTCGGCCGGAAAGGCCATCACGAAACGCTGGCCATCGGCGGAGACATCGTAATTTGCCTGTTCTGTATTAGTAAGATCGTACGGACCCGCGAACAGTTCGCGCGCCGTTCCCCAACGTAAGGCGGGCTCGGTGCTGATCTCCACGCTCATCAGGCTATTGCCGCGGCGGTAGAACAGTTCCCGGCCATTTTTCGCCCAGCGCGGTTCCGTGCCGCCCCCGGATGATATCTGCCTGCGATCACCCTGCACTGGAAATGGAATGACATAGATTTCATTGGCGCCGGATTCATTCGAAGCGTATGCCAGCCATCTGCCATCGGGCGAAAACTGAGGGTCCCGGTCTCTTCCAGGACTCAGTTCGATCGGCTTTACCCCGGCGGATCCGTCGAGCGCGACGGAGCAGATATCTTCGGCGCTTTGCCCGCCGCAGTGGACTAACAACACTTTTCCATCTGGAGAAATGGTTCCCTCATTGCCGCTCGTAGCAAGTTCCGGAAGGATGAACTCTTCTTTGCCACTGCCATCCGCTGACTTCCACATCGGCGTATATCCTCTGTCCCGGAGTGAATCATACACAATGCGCTGGCCATCCGGCGTCCAGAACGGCCAAGAATTGTTCCCCTCGAAGGTCATTCGATTGAGCGTATTGTCAGACAGGCTCAGAATCCAAACGCTCGTTTGGATATAATTGAATGCCACAAGAATCTTGCGACCGTCAGGCGAAAGGCTGGGGAAACTGTAAGGACGCGGCGGGAACGGCAGCGGCTGCGCGCTTCCCTTGCGGTCCACCCAAACAAGTTCTTTTTCCTGCCCCTGCAGCCCGCCTAGGGCGTACACCAACTGTCCATCGCGGGAGACGGCCCATCGAGCGGTGTCTTCGCGAACCGTGAACACACCTTCCACCACTGGGACCGGCGTGCCGGTCAGCTCCAGCCGCGCAGGATCGAATGGGGCGGCCAGCACGGTTCCCGGCAACTTCGGCTGCAAATAAAGCAGGTGCCCGGAAGAGGTGTAAGTCGGCATGCTGGCTCCCGCCACCACGATCTTCTTTTCCCCCGAGTCGAGGGACTGCGCGACAATATTCACATCCCGATACGCCGCTCCATAGGTGGTATAGAGAATTGCTTTGCCGCCCGGCAAAAGTATCGGCATGCGATGACTGGTCTCGCCGCTGGCGACATCCAGCTTGCTGATGGGATGTGGTTCGCCTCCGTTTTCCGACACCCGGAAAACGCCGCCGCCGCGCGCCGCAGGCGTGAACACGATCGTGCCATCATCGGCCCAAAAGATTCCGCGACCGGAAGGGGCGTCGCAAATGACCACGGGCTGGCCGCCGCTGATAGGAACCTTTTTCAATTTGCCCTGGGCATCAAAGGCAATCCATTGCCCGTCGGGAGAGAAGGCCGGATAGGGGTAGCCAGCTCCCTCGGTGCCCGGCAACTCTTTGACCTGGTTATCGTCGAGCGAGCGCAGATAGATTCTGCCAATTCCGCCACGATACCCAATGATGGCGAGATGAGTTCCGTCCGGCGAAATGGCCAGATGTCCGCCTTCCACCGGACGCTCCTCTTCCGTTAATGGCAGCATTACGCGAAGGACGGCGCCGGGATTGGTTGCCGGGTTGCGGCGGAGCGCGAAAAACACGGCAGCTGAAACTGCCAATATCAGTGCCAGCACAACTGCCCACTTGAAGCCTAGCGCCATCGGCGAATTTTGTACTGAATGTACAGTATGTCCGCCATGCCTGACCGCATCACCGGCGGCGGTCCCTTTCTCCAGCCAAGGGAGGAGCGCCTCGTAAACCTCCACGGGCAGTTCGATATTCTTCAGATCACTCCTGCCGATCTTTTCGAGCGGCGTGTCGAGTTTATTGCGTACCTGTCGGGCAACATCCTCGGAGACGCAGATGCCGCCGGCGCGCGCCAGCGGCTCGATGCGCGAGGCAATGTTCACCGCATCGCCAAAGACGTCGCCATCACGATGCTCGACGTCGCCCACATGCACGCCGATGCGAATCTGAATCCGTTTGTCCGGCACGACTGTAGCGTTGTGAGTGGCCAGCACTCGCTGCATGGCAACGGCGCAGTCCACCGCTTCCAGCGCGCTTGTGAACTCCACGAGCAAAGCGTCGCCGATGGTCTTGATCTCTTTGCCGGAATATTTCGGAAAGACCGGGCGAAGTAACTCGTGATGGGCTTCGAGCAGTTCCAGCGCCAGGGTCTCGTTGCGCTGGGTCAGCGACGAGTAGCCGACCATGTCCGTAAACATGATCGCCGCAAGATTTCTCTGCGAGTTTTCAGCCAAGAAGTGACTCCCCTGAACGATTCGACTGGCCCATGCTTCCCTGGAAAATCGTCGCGCACATTTCAAACGGGACAAGCCTTTTTCGGGTTGCCTAGCTCATCCCACTCGTCTTATGCGCTGCAAATGGCCTAATTTTACAAGCATTTAGCGGGTAAAACAATCGCGATTCTACGCGGAGAAAAGTTGCAGCAGGATTGTTGCTCTATAGGAATTGAGGCACTCTGGGGCAGGTAACTCCCAAGAAGTCTTCTTCTGGGAAGTTAAGGGAACGGTGGATCCAGTTTCTATCGAGTGGCCGGGAGTCTGAAGATTGATTCGGATTGGTTCAGCGGCGGAGTGCCAATTGCGGGACGGTTTCTTTGTCGTGCATCCGGCTCGCAAGTGGGAATAAGGCGCTGAAATTCGAAGAGCGGGTCAAATTGCTGCGCATGGGAGGTTCGATAGGTGTCCCACCCTCTCCGCCATTGAGTCCGCCGAAGTTCCACTTCCGGAGAATCGCTGGTGTTTCCTCAATTCAGTGTTGTTGGGTCTCTTGTAACTAATACAATGGAAAAGAGTTGTCCGGACTTTTTCGTGCCGCAGGCTCGCAAAGCGCGAATTCCTGCATAAGCTACTGAATATTAAATCGTTATCGAGGTTCCAACAACAGTCGATAACGGATGCACCCTTCCTTGCGGCCATGACGTTGCCCCCCTTGATCTCCATGATGGAGCGGGACACCGAGCCATTGCTAGCGGGGGAGCCTAGGTTGATTCCTGCACCAACGTCTCACGCCGTGCAAATCCCGCTTAAATTTATTCTTTAATAGAAATGCCTTTAACTTTATAATGCCCCGCAGGATGCGGGTCCGCTTGCGAACCATTTTAGAGTCCCCCGCAATGAGAACCGGCAAGAATGGAGATTCCCGTGATGAAACGAGTAACACGCTCACTAGTTATCTCACTGGCAACCAGCGCGATGTGGCTGAGCGGCGGCGATGCGTTCGCATGGCAGAATGGCCCTGGTGGCCCGGTGGATCAGGAGCGGAGCTGCCTGGCGCTCGAAAACCTGGCGAACCTGACCATCCTTTCGGCGAAGGTCATCGAGGCCAATGGCTCGACGCCGCGCTATTGCTACGTGCGCGGACTCATCTCGCCCGCCATTCACTATCATGTGCAGCTCCCCTTCGCGGATAAATGGAACGGCCGCTTCCTCATGTGGGGCGACGGCGGACAGGACGGCGACCTGGATTTCGCCGACCATCGCCTCGCCCAGGGCTATGCCGTCGCCAACAGCAATTCGGGACATGACGAAGGCTCGGAGCCGGGCTCGACCTACGCCTTCAATAACCGGCAGGGCGAGATTGATTTCGCTTACCGCGCTGTGCATTTGACTGTCAACGCCGCGCGCACCATGGTGGAAGCCTATTACCGCAAAGCGCCGCAGCGCTCCTATTTTGAGGGCTGCTCCACCGGAGGCCGCCAGGGTCTGATGGAAGCGCAGCGCTTCCCGAACGACTTCGACGGCATCGTCGCCGGAGCCCCGACCAACTTCACGGTGGAAAATACGGTGAACCGTCTGGCCATTCTGCAACGGTTGTTCCGCGAAAATTTCGCCGCCAATCTGGCCAGTGACACGAACGGCGACGGCTCGCTCGATAGCATAAAGAAAGTCGAAATGTTGCGCGACGCGGTGCTCAATAAATGCGACGCCGTGGATGGCATCCGCGATGGCGTGATTGACGATCCACTCCGCTGCACTTTTGATCCCAAGGTGGAGTTTGCCGCGCAGACATGCTCAGCCAATGCCAACCGCGCCGACTGCTTCACCAGCGCGCAGTTGCAGTCGATCGAGGCCATCTATCAGGGAGCGCGCGACAGCAAGGGACGGCGCATCCATAAAGGTCCGGCGTTCGGCTCTGAGACGGCCTGGGAGCGTCAGATTATTCCTCATGCCGGCAATAAATTGCTTCCCGACGGCCTGCAATCCTCCGGCGACCGGCTGAATTATATGTTCTATGAGAACGATCCGGGAACGCCGCCGGCGGATTTCACCGACATCAACCAGAAGCTCGACAAGAAGAAGCTGTCGCCGGAATGGGGCTGGTGGGAGTTCAACGTGGATGATCTGGCCGACGGCCGCGGCAAGCTGATCATCGATATGCTGGACGCCAAAGACCCCAACCTTAGCAAATTTCTGAAGGCGCGCAACGGCAAGTTGATCCTCTATCACGGTTGGGCCGACCCGCAGGTCTCACCGGAGCCGACGGTGGATTATTATAAGGATGTGCTGACCACCACCTTCGCGGCGGACACCCAGGCCGGACGCGAGCGCGCCCGGCTGTTCATGATTCCCGGCATGGGCCACTGCGGCGGCGGGGCCGGGCCGAATACATGGGACAAGCTGGCTCCGCTGGTGGATTGGGTGGAGAACGGCAAGGCGCCGGAGCATCTAGTCGCCACGCATGGCGCCGATGGCAAGGTGGACAACGAGCGCAAAATTTGCGCGTATCCGCAGCGCGCCGTCTATAGCGGCCCGGCAGGCGGCGAGAACGATCGCGCCAACTGGGTGCAAGGCAACTTCACCTGCCGTTGAGCGAAGAATGGATTGGAGATCAGGAACCATGAAGAGCCTTCAAGCGGCTGTGCACAATTTACGGCATCGTAAGGCCGGGCTTGTGATGATGACGGCAGTGATGGCCGTCGCCGTCTCTGTCCTGCAATTTGGACGTATGGAATTGCCGCCAGCGGGCGGCCACTTGCCACGTGGCGCGAATGCTCACGCCGGCGGCCCCAAACTCATCGCGGTAGCCGAACTGCCTGAAATGGACGGGCAGATGTGCGAGTGGTCGCCCGCGAGTTATACCGCAACGCAAATCACCGCCACGACCCAAAGCCGCACGCAAACCGCTCTATCCGATTCGGCGTCAGCGGCCAAGCGGCGGCCCGTGCGCGTGATTCGCGATTCCTATCCCGCGTTCAGTTCTGTCGCCGTGGACGCCAAGAACAATGAAGTGGTGGTAACCGACGAAAATCTCTTTCAGATATTGGTTTACAATCGCGATGCCGCAACGCCGCCGCCCACCAGCTTCAGCGAGCCGAAGCGCATTCTGGGCGGATCCAACACCAAGATCGAATTTCAATGCGGCCTATATATTGACCCTGATAGCGGAGACATCTACGCGGTCAACAACGACACCGTGGATACGCTAGTGATCTTCAGCCGCGAGCAGCGCGGCAATGTGGCTCCGGCGGCGGAACTGAGGACTCCGCACGGAACGTTTGGCGTGGACGTGTCGGAGGAGCGCAAGGAGATGTTCCTTTCCCTACAGCATTCCAACGCCATTGTGGTGTTCGACAAGAACGCCAGAAACCGCGATGTGCCGCTGCGGCTGCTGCAAGGGGATAAGACCGGCCTGGCCGATCCTCACGGAATTGCCGTCGATACCAAGCGGGGAGTGCTCTACGCGACGAACCACGGCAGCTTCCGGGAGTTCAACCGCACCACCGGCGACATCACCCAGACTGGAATGTATCAGGGGACATTTAGCACGGCCTCCACGTGGCCGGCGGAGCGGCGGATTCCCGGCACGGGGAAAACATTCCCCTCATCAATTACCGCGCATGACATCGTGGCGCAGGGGAACACGCCGCCGCTGCGCGTCCTCTCTGGAACGAAGACTCAGTTGAATTGGCCCACTGGATTGTCGGTTGACAGTGAGACAGGCGAGCTTTACGTAGCCAACGACATGGGCGATTCCATTCTGGTTTTCGCGCCTGACGCGACGGGCGATGTGGCTCCGCTGCGGGTGCTGAAAGGCGCGCTAACCGGCTTGCGGAATCCCACTGGAATCACACTCGACCGCAAGAACGGCGAGCTGTGGGTGGCCAACTTTGGCAACCACACGGCGACGGCGTACAAGCTGGGCGCTGCCGGCAATACGCCTCCGCTGCGGACCATTCGCAGCGGGCCCGCCGACGAGCCGGCGCTGATGATCGGCAATCCCGGCGCCATCGCCTACGACGCCAAGCGCGAGCAGATTCTAGTGCCGAACTGAGTGGCGCATCCGCAGATTGCGGCCTTCGCCAGGTTGGCGGAGGGCAATGAAAAGCCTGTCCGAAAAATCGAAGGACAGTCCACCATGCTGGGGCGCACCATGCACGGCATCGTCTACGACGCGCTTCGCGACGAGTTCTATGTCCCGCAGCCGTTCGCGCAGGCCATCCTGGTTTTTCGCGGCGGCGCCAGCGGGGAGGAAAAGCCGCTGCGCGTGATTCAAGGCTCGGCGACCCGGCTGAGCAATACGGATAAGGTGGAGATCGACCCGGTCAACAATGAAATATTGGTGTCGGAAGACGCTGTGATCTTGGTGTTTGACCGGCTGGCCAACGGCAACGTCGCGCCCAAACGACATCTGACCATGCCCGGCGAAATCGACATTGATGCGGTGTCAGTTGACTATGTGCATAACGTGATTGTGGCCACCAATCCCGCCGGATCAGCAGAAGAGAAATATCCACGGCTCCTGTTTTTGAATCGCACCGACCAAGGGGATGTGACTCCGCTTCGCGTCGTAGGCGGCAAGAAGACACTGTTGACCGGCACGTTCGGGATGCGGGCGTTCCCCTCCAAGGGGCTGGTGCTGGTGGCCATGTCGGGGCCGAGTACGGCCGGTCCGCACGACGGATCGTTTGTGGGAGTCTGGAGCACCACGCAGGACAATGGCGACGTGGCTCCGCGCTGGACCATCGGCGGGCCGTTCGGAGAATTGAAGCAGCCGCGCGGCATTGACCTGGACGTAAAAGGCAAGAACGTCATCATCTCCGACAAAGTGCTGAACGCGGTTCTGACTTACAACTTCCCGGAGATTTTCTGATGATCAGCAGGCCCACTGGCAAGAATCAAGGGCTGCTCCCGGAATTCATTTAAGAATGGAGGAATGCCCATGCAGCGACAACGGTTTCTCCTGGGACGCACCTTCTTCCTGTTTGTCTTGCTGCCTGGCACCGTGCGTGCGCAAACTGAATTTCAGGTCGGCCTCGAAGCTTTTCAAAAACGAGACTATGCCACCGCGCTGAAGGAATGGCGTCCGCTGGCGGAGGCGGGCGACGCCGACTCCCAGTTTCGCTTGGGTTCGCTGTATGGCGGAGGCCTGGGCGTTCCGCAAGATACCGCCGAGGCAGTGAAGTGGTACCGCATGGCGGCCGAGCAGGGCGTTGCCGAGGCGGCCAACATACTCGGCGTTACCTACCAGATGGGGGGCCGTGGTTTTCCAGCCGATTTCGCGGAAGCCCTGAAATGGCATCGCGTGGCCGCCGAAATTGGCTCGGCGAATTCCCAGTATGCGGTCGGCCTCGCCGCGCAAGCTGGCAGCGGCGTTCCCGCCGATTATGTCGAAGCGGCAAAGTGGTTCCGCCTGGCCGCCGAGCAGGGTCATGGGGATGCCCAACTAAATCTGGGAATCTTGTACTCGGGCCTGCGCAACAGCGCCTCCCAAAGCATTACGGAAGATTTCCCGGAGGCGATTAAGTGGTACGAGAAAGCCGCTGACCAGGGCATCGCGCAGGCTCAGTTCAATCTCG
>CAMBEY010000130.1 GCA_945865705.1 Candidatus Sulfopaludibacter sp. SbA3 | reverse complement strand
GGCCGCTCAGGATGACAGCCGACAAAAATTTCGCCTGATTCCGAAATTCATCGGCCCGTTTTGTTGAAAAAGCAACCGCGACCCAAGTGAGACGGGAGTGGGTCAAACATTTCGGACGCACCCCCGCTCGCTTACGGTCGCGGCACTGTAAGATCAGAACCAGACTACTTGCCGGCTTCCACTTTTTCGACCTGCATGCTTTCGCCCGAGACGTGGCCGGTCAGCTTGGCGTTCAGTCCAGCCAGCTTGGTCAGCTCCGGGGTCATGCCTTCCAGCTTGTAAAGCTTGCCGCCGGAGATCAGCGCATAGCTGGCGTTGTTGTTCTTCACGCACATGTTGACGCAGCCGGCGTCACCCGCGTTGGCGGTGGAGTGCTTCAGGCCACAGTGGGTGTTGCTGACCACGCCCGTCAGCGTCTGATGTGCCTTCGCTTCCGCCTTCACTTGCGCGATCAGGGCGACACTCGCCGTAAGCCACAGCGTGGCCAGCGCCAATCCAAGAACTTTCTTGTTCATCTTCATATGGTTCATCCTCTCTCACAGATGCAATCGGGATAATGCCAGTTGAAATACATTGCTAAGTAATTGTACCGCTTACCACGGCCTGGCCCAACGGGAGAACTCGGGCGATCAGCGAATCACGGTGACGCGATTCTTGAGCGCGCCGATGCCCTCCACGCGCGCCTCCACCACGTCGCCGTCGTTCAAATACTCGGGTGGAGTGCGGCCCAGGCCGACGCCCTCGGGCGTGCCGGTAGAGATCACGTCGCCCGGCTCCAGCGTCATGCCCTTCGAGAGTTGCTCAATGATGACGTCCACCGGGAAGATCATCCGCGACGTATTCGAGTTTTGTTTCTCGACGCCGTTGACGTGCAGTGAGATGGCCTTGTTCTGCGGGTCGCCGAACTCGTCGCGCGTGACCAGCACCGGACCCATCGGGCAGAAACCGTCAAGACTCTTGCCCTTGAACCACTGCATGTGGCGCAACTGAAGGTCGCGCGCCGAGACGTCGTTGATGACCGTATAGCCAAAGATGTGATCCATTGCATTGGCCCGCGCGATATTCTTGCCCGCCGTGCCGATCACCACGCCCAGCTCCACTTCGTAATCCACCTGCTGCGTCGCCGCCGTGTCCCAGTGTATGGGATCGTATGGCCCATTGACGGCAGTGGGCGACTTAGTGAAGATCACCGGCACTTCGGGAATTTTGGCCTCGCGACCGCGCGCGCGCGCGGACTCTTCCAGGTGGCTCAGATAATTCAGGCCCAGGCACATGACGTTCTTGCGCGGGCGCGGAATGGGCGCGTGGAGCCGCACACTATCGATCAGCTTCGCTTCGCTGTTCCTGCTCAACCCTGCCAGCGATTCCGTCACAGCGGCCAACAATGGCGTCCACATGGTTGGCCCGCCGTCAATCAGTTCCAACATGCTGCCGGGCACCGGTCCTTTGCCTTTCCATTGCGGGCCGAGCGCGGCGCGCAGCTCAGCGATATGCGTTGCCGAGACCACACCCAAGCGCGGGTGCGAATCATCCGGCAGCGAAAATGTAGCAAATCTCATGCAGTCTTTCTCTCCTTGGCTTTCTTGAAATTGCTTCCATATTAGAGCCGCGACCGCTCGTCGAAAACCATGTCGCTCGCCGTGATTCCCAGACGCCGGCACTGCTCGATATAGAGCGCGCCATAGGACGACGTGAGGTAATCGGCTGCGGTAAATCCCAACTGCTTCGCCGCGCGATCAATCGCGGTGCGACTGCCTTCGAGCTCAATGAAGTTGCCGACAGGCGTCTCATCAAGCGCGATCTCGAATGCGGGCCGCCGAACGCGCTTCTCTCCTGACTTCGCCGCCAACTTGGGCGTTGACTGGGCCGTTGACTTGGCTGCGGCATTTAATGCTCGGGCCGCCGCGAAGTGCGTGCGGAACTTCTGATAGCGAAACACCGGCACGAGTCCGAGCGACGAGAAGATGAGGCGTACGGCTTCGGGGTTTGACACCTCGCTCTCATACTCGGTGCGCGACTTGTAGCGGCTGTCGGCCTCCGGCGTGCCTTTGAACGTCAGCCACCAGCGACTTCCGTAGCGGCGCAGGCGCAGGATGGAGCGGACGGCGCGCAGCATGCGGGCGGGCGTGTCGAACAAAACATTATCTTCAAACGCGCGGCGGTGGATGGGATGGAACCCGAGCTTGCGAAGTTTCCGGCGAATGGCGGCCAGGTCGGTGATGGCAATCTTGATTTCAGTTTCGTGATGGCGCATGTTGTGGCGCGGACTGGCCCTAATACTGACGATGTACGAACAGCTCAGGCAACATGGCCAGCGTCTCCCGAGAACGTGTGTCCAGTCCTTCGGCGGGCAGCGACTCAATAGCCTGCACGGCCTTGCCGGCATATTCCTGCGCCAGACGCTTCACGGTCTGCGGCGCTTCATAACGCCAGACTAGCTCGATCAAGTCCTCCCATGCCACCGATTGAAACGACCGCTCCTCCATTACTTTGGCGACCAAGGCATGCTCGGCGGGCGTGCAGCGCTCCAGCACATGGATCAGCGGCAGGGTTACTTTGCCTTCGCGCAGATCGCTGCCCACGGGCTTGCCCAGCACTTCTTCCGTGGCGGTAAAGTCGAGCAGATCATCCACCAGTTGGAAGGCCATGCCCAGGTTGGTCCCATAGATGGCCAACAGCTCTTCGATATTCTTGTCTTGTCCGGCGGACTTACCGGCAGCCACCGCGCCCATCCGGGTGCATGCGCTGAACAGGCAGGCTGTCTTGCGATAGATCAGGTCCAGGTGCCCGGCTTGCGTGATGTCTAGGCGACCGATCATGCCCCACTGAATCAGCTCGCCTTCCACCATCTGCTGGGTCAGCTCGATCAGAATGTCCAGGACGTGGAAGTTGCGCTCCTCCACCGCCAGCCGGAAGGCCTGCATGTAGAGCCAATCGCCGGCCAGCACCGAGGTGTGATTGCCCCAACGCGAGTTGGCGGAGGGTCGCCCACGCCGCCGGTCGGCACCGTCGATGACGTCGTCGTGAACCAGCGTGGCCGTGTGGATCATCTCGACCACCGCGCCAAGATTGACCGCCGGAGACTGGATTTCTCCAAACATCCGCGCCGTCATCAGCAGCAGAGCAGGCCGCAGCCGCTTGCCGCCGCTGACTTGTAGATACTGGCCAATGTCGGTAACTTCAGGAACGGATGAGACCAGCTTTTCGTGGAAGCGGGATTCCACTTGTTCGAGGCCGGAGCGGACGGGCTCCAATATCTCTTGCCAGACAAAAGTGGTGGGCGAAATGTCGGCGCTTTTCATCATGTGGCCAAAGGAGGGCTGAAGGCGTTAATGTAATACGACTAGAGGCTAAAGCACAAGTCTTGTTTTAGTTGCGAGGTATCAGTTAAGAGGTATGGCAGGAGCTGGACTCTCCTAGCCGCCCTCCGCTACTGGGTCGGTGGCCGGACCAGCATCCGCCTCCCCCATGACTTCGGTTTCATTCGTCGGGACATCACCGAGTACCACCAATGGGTGATACAGCGGTCCACCGGCTTTCTCGGCCATCGCCAAGAGGTTGCCGTCAGGCGCCATCAGGCGAAGGAATGGAGCTTCGCTGGCAGCGAAAGCAGCGGCTTGGATGAATTGGCCGTGCAACGCCCCCTGCACGTCAGACTCGGGCAACTTCCAGGACGGAATCTCTGGTAGCAACTGGTTCATCGGCGTGATCATTTCCCTGCCGTCCCGCAGCCCGCTCTCCAGCTCATCCAGAGTAACCGCCTGCTCGATCGGGAAATTTCCTACCGCAGTACGGCGCAGTTCGGCTAGATGAGCGCCGATTCCGAGTCGCTCTCCTATATCATTAACAATGGATCGTATATAGGTTCCAGATGAAACAGTTACAGAGAATCCAACATGTTGTTCTTTAATATAATCCAGGGTCAATTTATGGATGGTTACAGGCACGGGAGCAAGCACCACCGCCTGGCCTTTTCGCACGCGGCGGTGCGCTGGAATGCCGTCCACCTTCTTGGCTGAGTAGATGGGAGGACGCTGGAGATAGGTCCCCACAAACTGCCGCATTAACCCTGGAAGTTGTTCCGGCTGGAAATCATTTGCTCGGTCAGGACCGCAGGATGTTCCTGTAAAATCAAAAGTGTCGGTGGCAAATCCGACGCGCATCACTCCGCTATAAGACTTCTTCGTTAACTTGTAGAATTGGGCCAGCCGGGTCGCCTTCCCCAGCAGCAGAACCAGTACGCCGGTGGCGAACGGGTCGAGCGTGCCCAGGTGTCCAATGCTTCGCTGACGGGTCAACCGCCGCACGGCGCTGACTGCGTCGTGGGAGGTGATGCCAGCCGGTTTGTCCAAAACTAGAGCGCCATTCATTGTGTGCATTCTAAAACAACCCATCTAAATCGTTGTCATCCTGAGCAGCGCGAAGGCGCTCAGGATAACAACGCAAAACATTCCATGCGTATCACTGAATGCGCAATGGGGATACCGAGGAAAACTATTTGCGGGAATTCGAGTCCTTGCGCAGCTTCTGCAGCATCTCCTCGATGCGACGCTCGCTCTCCACCAGTTCGTCGAACTCGAAGCGCAGCGCCGGAGTTCGACGCAGTTGCAGGCGGCGGGCCAGCTCGCTGCGCAGGAAACCCGAGGCGGCCTCCAAACCCTTCAGGCTCTCCGCCTTCTTCTCCTCATCACCCAGCACCGTCACGCCCACGCGCGCCGTGCCCATGTCCGGAGTAACGCGCACGCCGGTGATGGTGACGAAGCCGATGCGTGGGTCTTTTACGTCGCGCTCCAGCATCATCGCCAGCTCATGCCGAATCTGATCGGCAATGCGTTCGGGTCGATGGCTATGGCCCTGACTATGGTTATGTTCTTTCATGTGTCATCCAGAAATTCGTAACGCGTGACAGAGCCGCGCGTCACAGCAGCATCATATCGGAGCGCAGCAGATCGCCAGCCAGAATGCTGCTGGCTTCCTCTTCCACCTGCCTCAGCATTCCTTCGAGTACATGCTCATCGCTCGACACCGCGGCCACGCCGATCAATGAGCGTTGCCACACATCCTGATGATCCAGCTCGCTCACCGACACGTTGAAACGCGCGCGCAACCGATCCTGTAACTTGCGAATCACCATTCGCTTTTCTTTCAGGGAGTGCGCGTAAGGAAGATGTAGTTCGAGCGTGAGCAATCCAACCGGCATGATGATGTTTGTGGGTCTGACCCGTCCCAGCCAGTCGGGACGGATCAAACGGGAAATATTACGCCAGCGCGGGGGCGGCCACCTTCTCCGTGATGAAGGCCTCGATCACGTCGCCGGCCTTTACGTCGCTGTAATTATCCAGCACGATGCCGCACTCCTGTCCGGAGCGCACTTCGTTGACGTCGTCCTTGAAGCGCTTGAGCGACCCGACCTTGCCCGCATGGATCACCACGTTGTCGCGCAGCACGCGGATGGTGCAATCCTTCACCAGCTTGCCTTCGGCAACCAACGACCCGGCCACGCTGCCCACCTTGGCCACACGGAACGTCTGGCGCACTTCGGCTTTGCCCAGGGCGATCTCGCGATGCGTCGGTTCGAGCAGTCCGGTCAGGGCCTTGCGCATATCGTCGGTTAGATCATAGATGATGGTGTACAGCCGAATCTCAACATTCTCCTGCTGCGCAACCTCTACGGCTTTCCGTTCGGGGCGGACGTTGAAGCCGACAACAATCGACTTGGAGGCAGAGGCCAGCAACACGTCGGAGACAGTGATGGCGCCGACGGCGGAGTGAATCACCCTCACCTTCACGCGCTCGTCGCCGATCTTGCCCACCGATTCGGCCACGACTTCCACTGAACCCTGCACATCACCCTTCAAAATGATGGGCAGTTCCTTCATCATCCCGGTTTTCAACTGATCCTGGAACTGTTCCAGCGTGAGGCGCGAGGACTTGGCCAGCATCTGTAGGCGCTGCTTGTTCTCGCGATAGAGCGCGAGCTGCTTGGCCTTGATGGAATCGGTTACGGCCTGGAAGTGGTCCCCCGCCTGCGGCAATGATTGCAGCCCGAGAATTTCCACTGGAGTCGCTGGAGGCGCTTCCTGAATCGGGCGGCCATGATCATCGAACATGGCGCGCACCTTGCCGAACACCGGTCCGACCAGGAAGTTATCGCCCACGCGAAGAGTCCCGTTGATAACCAGCAGGCTGCACACCGGGCCGCGGCCTTTGTCGAGCTTAGCTTCGAGCACGGTGCCGGAAGCGGGAGCTTCGGGATTGGCCTTGCGATCCTGAATGTCCGTTACCAACAGGATCATATCCAGCAGCACATTGATATTCGTCTTCTGCTTCGCCGAGACTTCCACCATGACGGTGTCGCCGCCCCAGTCCTCGGCCTGCAGGCCCTGATCGGCCAACTGCTTGCGCACCCGCTCGGGCAGTGCGCCGGGCTTATCAATCTTGTTGATGGCCACGATGATCGGCACGTTGGCCAACTTGGCGTGGCTGATGGCTTCCAGCGTCTGCGGCATTACGCCGTCATCCGCGCTGACCACCAGGATCACCACATCGGTAACTTTTGTTCCGCGGGCACGCATGCGGGTGAACGCTTCGTGGCCGGGCGTGTCGAGGAACACAATGCGACGGCCATTGGTGGTCACGCTATACGCGCCAATGTGCTGCGTGATGCCGCCGGCTTCCGAAGCAGTTACGTTGGTTTCGCGAATGGCGTCGAGCAAGGAAGTTTTGCCGTGATCGACGTGGCCCATCACGGTTACCACCGGAGCGCGTTTCACATTCTTGCTGGCGTCCTGAGCGACTTCCTCCAACCCCACCACTTCTTCTTCAAACGCCACGACCTTGGTGCGCGCACCGAAGGACTGCGCCACCTGTTCGGCCATGGTCGGGTCAAGTGAGTGGTTGATGGTGGCAATGATGCCCTGATCGAGCAGGCGGCGGATTAAATCCTTGGCCTTGATGCCCAGCTTTTCGGAGAGGTCTTTGACCGTGATGCCCTCGGTAACGGTGATCTCGCGATCGACCACGATCGGGTCGGGTTGACGCATGCGCGCCGGACCGCGCAGCAGCTTCTCTGCCGCTGTTTCACGATCTCGCGCCGTGCGCGCGCCCGTCGGATGCTGGCGTCCACGTACCGGGTGTGGACCGCGGCGCTGCCCTGGATCGGCAGGAGCAGCTCCAGCTGGCGGCGGAAATCCTGTTCCAGGAACGCCGACTTGTCCCGGCCGTGCCGATGCGCTGGCAGGTGCGCCAGGCCGCTGCTGCGGACGACGCGGATAGATCGGCTCATTGGGACGCGCCGCCCCCAGCTTCGGCGGAGTGCCCGGAGTACGCAGTCCCGGACGCGGCATATTAAATGACGGCATGGGAGGACGCGGTGGCATTGGCGGTCGCGGCGCAATAGGAGCTGCCCGCATGGGCTGGCCTGGACGTATTGCCTGGCCTGCCTGGCCTGCCTGGCCTGCCTGGCCTGATTGTCCTGACATGGGAGGACGCATGACGGGGCCGCCTGGTCCCGAACGCATGGGAGCGCCCTGCTGTGGCCGCGGAACATATGGTCCCGAACCCGGAGTTGGGCCTGAAGCAGCGGGCCGCAGTGGCATGCCACCTGGAACCATTGGCCGCGCGGGAACAATCGGTTCGGGCCTTAGAGCAACGGGCGGAACTGCGAGATTCGTCGGCACCGCGGGAGGAGCAACAGTGGGCGCGGCGGACGTTACCGTTATTGGTTGTGGTGGAACAGCGGCTGGAGCAACCACTGGCGGAGCTTCTGCCGTTGAGCGAATCGGGGGACGAAGTAGTCGCCGTCCAGCAGATGGAGGAGCGGGGGGGGCCGGAGGAGCTGCCGAAATGGTTTCTGGCTGGCCCGGTTTGCGCGGGATCGCAGTGGCTGATCCTGACACCGCCGTCTTCGTTGCGGCGCTGGACGCGGCTGCGGGCGCGGTTACTACAGCAGTCTTCGCTTCATCATTAGGTTTCTCAGCAGTGGACGCAGCGGGAGTAACCACCACCACCGCGGGTGGCTCCG
>CAMBEY010000129.1 GCA_945865705.1 Candidatus Sulfopaludibacter sp. SbA3 | reverse complement strand
CTCATCCCGGACCTGCCTGCCGGTGTTCACATTGTTCTCGACAAGTCGGGTGAGTGGATCGAAACGCCATTGCCCGGCGTCCGCTACAAGGACCTTTACGAAGACGCCGCCACGCACATGGTCACTCGTCTCGTTCGTCTTGACCCCGGCGCAGGCTTTCGACCGCATCGCCATGCCTCTAGCGAGCAGTGCCTGGTGATGGAAGGCGACTTGCGCTTTGGTCAGAAGGTCTTCCATGCCGGCGATTTTCTCTGCGCGCCCGCCCACAGCATTCACCCGGAGAGCAGTTCATTCGCCGGCTGCCTGCTGCTCATCGTCACCTCGCTGCACGACGAAGTATTCTCCTAGCCGCCTCAGCTTCCGGATTACAATACCGCGATGGCTCGAATCATCCAATTCACCTCCCTTCTCGTAGTATTGATTGGGAGCATCTCCCGGCGCGGGCGGCGACTGCCTCTCGCGGAGAGAGAATTGCGTGGATAACGCGGCGCTCATGGAGCGCGTGGTCCTGCAGGACCCCCAGGCTATCGAGATGCTTTATGACCGCTACTCGCGGCTGGTCTATTCGCTCGTGCTGAGGATTCTGCGCGAGCCGGCCACCGCCGAGGAGCTGGTGCAGGAAGTGTTTCTGCACTTGTGGCGCAACGCCCGGGCGTATCAGCCGGAGCGCGGCGCGCTGGAGCCCTGGCTGGTAACCATGGCCCGCAATCGCGCGCTTGATGCTCTGCGCAGCAAGGCTGCCAAGCAGCGCCGCGTCGAGCAGGACTCCGAGGAATTTATGCTGGATCAATTAAACCTCCGCATTCAGGCTGGCAGCCCGGCGGCATCGGCTGAAGAGTTAATTGACCAGAATTCGCGCGCCCTGCTGGTCCGCCAGCATATGCAGTCGCTGCCAGCGGCGCAGCGCCGGGCGATTGAGATGGCTTATTTTCAAGGTATGACTCAAAGCGAAATAGCCGAGGCATTGCACGAGCCGCTTGGCACCGTGAAAACCTGGATTCGCGCCGCGCTGACACGTCTGCGCGAGGGATTGGCGGAGGTGGGCCATGCCATGTAACCACCTGCGCGAGTTTTACGAGCCGTACGCCCTCGGGACGCTGGAGGGACCGGAGCGCCTGGAGATTGGCGCGCACCTGGCGCGCGCCTGCGCCGAGTGTACGCTGGGCGTGGAACAGGCGCGTGATCTAGTGGCCAGCCTCGCTTATCTTGCGCCGCAGACGGCGCCGCCCGCCGCGCTGAAGAGCAAGCTAATGAGCAAAATTATCGCCGCACCGATGGCCGTGCCGCAGGCAGCTCCGTCTCCCGTTGCGCCGCCCGCCCGCCAAACCGTGGTGGAGATGAAGAAGCCCGTGCAGGCCGCGGCTCCATTCCGCTGGGCCTGGGCCGCCGCGGCCGCCGTCGTACTCTTCGCTGTACTGACTGGACAATACCTTCAGCTACAACGCCAGACCGGCGCGCTGCGCGAGGAGCTCGCCGAACTGCATCGTCAGCAAAACGAACTGCTGGCTGAAACCCGTACCTACCGGCAGGCCATGGCCATCGCCGAATCCGGCGCAACGCGCGCCATCACCCTGACCTCGACGGGACAGACGCCATTCATCCGCGCGTTCTGGAATGAGTCGCTGGGCATGGTGGTCTCCGCGAGTCAGATGCCTCCGCCCGCCTCCGACCGCACCTTCCAGTTGTGGGTGGTGCCTAAGACAGGCGCGCCCATCAGCGCGGGAATTTTCCGCCCCGACGCAGCCGGTCGCGTGCTGCTGGTCTCTTCGCCCAACGCGCGCATCACGGACGCCGCCGCGCTGGCCATCACCGATGAGCCCGCCGCCGGATCGCCCGCACCCACCACCACGCCCATTTGGGTGGGACCCCTCGGTTCGTAAATCCAATTCCACAAATCCTCCGTAGATAGTTTTGAACGACAAATCCGGGAGACGATACCGATCACCGCCAAGGGGCCGGTTCCAATCCCAAACTCACGAGGAGACTTACGTGGAAAATTTACGGAAATTTCTTTCCGTGATGTTGGTGATCCTGATGGTGATTCCCTCCGGCCTGCCGGCGGCAAACCATCGCGAAGCACCCATCACGGCGCTGGATCACAAGGCAGACATTACCGATGTGTATGCCTTTGTCAGTTACAACAACCCCAACAAAGTGACGCTGATGTTCGGCGTCGATCCCTTCCTGGAACCTGGCAATGGACCGACCTGGTTTCCCTTTGATCCGGAAATTCTTTACGAGATCAAAGTAGACAACGATCAAGATGCCGAGGCGGACGTTACGTTTCAATTCCGCTTCGCCACCGAGCAACGTCTGCCCGGCGTGTTCCAGAGCTACGTAGGCGCTGGCCCCAACGGCGTTACGGCGCCAGCCAATTCGCCCGCGCCTGTTGCACCCGGCACGCTGATCATCCCGCCACAGATCGACGACTTCAACGATGCCGGTCTTGGCCTGCGCCAGAACTACACTGTCAGCATGATCCGCGGCCGCGACCACCGTCAGGACCGCACCGAAATCACCAACAGCAATGGCAGCCCGCTCTACGTGGTGCCCGCCAATGTTGGTCCGCGTACGATGAATTACAGCGCCCTGTTCACCGCGGGAACGTATTCCTCGCTGACGGCTCCGGGCGTGGCGGCCTTCGCCGGCACCGTGGACGATCCTTTCTGGATCGATCTCGGCGCGGCGTTTGACACCGCCAATCTGCGCTCCACCGGCTTCCCCGCGCCAGCCGTCCTCAGCGACGCGCAGGATAGCAACGAGACGCAGAACTTCGCCGCCGATGAAGTGGCCGGCTACGCCACCAACTACATCGCCATCGAAGTGCCCATCTCCATGCTCACCAGTGATGGCCAGATGCATCCGGCCAATAATCCCAAAGCCACCATCGGCGTCTGGGCCACCACCTCGCGTCCGCGCGTAACCGTGCGCCGCAACGAGTCTGGCGATTTCCTGCGCCTGTTCCCGCTGCAGAACTACGTTCAGGTACAGCGCATGGGCAACCCGCTCATCAATGAATTGCTGGTCGGCACCGGATCGAAGGACCGCTTCAGCATGGAAGAGCCGAAGAGGGATGCGCAGTTCGCCAACTTCTTCCTCGATCCGCTGCTGGCACGCGTGCTGAACGCCGCCACTGGCGGAGTCGTGGCCATCCCGGCGGTGCCGCGAGTCGATCTGCTGCCGCTGGTTACCTACGCGCCGCCCATCGCCGCCGCGGGCACTCCCGCCGGTCCGGTGGCTGATTTGCTGCGACTGAACACCGGCGTTCCGGCAACTCCAGCCGCCAATCGCAAGCGCATGGGACTGTTGGCGGGCGATGCCGCTGGCTTCCCCAACGGTCGCCGTCTACAGGATGACGTAGTGGATGCTTCACTGCGCGCCGTGGCCGGGATTCTGGCGGGCGGAGCCTTCGCGGGTTTCCCCAACAATCGCCTTGGCGATGGCGTGAACGTGAATGACTACGCTTACCGCGAAGTCTTCCCGTACCTGGCCAACGCTCCCGATGGCCGCAATAGCCGTCACATTGATCCGGGCGAGCCGGGCTGCGCCGGTGGCAACTGCCCCGTCAACTAACGTTGATGGCTCTGCACTCACGATCGGGCCACTCTGGATAAATCCAAGTGGCCCGATTCTTCGTAATGCTTATTTAAGGCCGGAGTCAGACTGGATTCACACCACGAACATCGAGTGACACTCGGGAAGGACAAGGAGAATCGCAATGAAGAAGATGAGCAGAACTGGCAACGCTATCATGCTGGCAATCATGTTGACAGGAACCGCACTCGCTGCGGAAATGACCAAGACTCCCGCGGAGATCAAGATTGGCCAGGCGCAGACGGCCATTGAGAAGGAGCCAAAGCTGGCGCGGCATTACAGCGACCTGGCGCTGGCGCTCACCCGCCGCGCCCGCGAAACCGCCGACCCCAAGTTCTATCAACAGGCCGAGGCGGCGCTGCAAAAGTCGATGGAGATTGAACCCAACAACTTCGCCGCGCGCAGGATTCACGCCTGGACAATGCTCGGCAAGCATGAGTTCGCCGCCGCGCTGGCCGAGGCCACCGCGTTGAACAAAGAGATGCCCGACGACATTATGATCTATGGCTATCTGGCCGATGCCAACATTGAGCTTGGCAACTACGAAGACGCCGAGAAGGCCACGCAGTGGATGTTGGACCTGCGCCCCGGCAACGTCCCCGGACTCACCCGAGCCGCCTACCTGCGGGAGTTGTTCGGCGACATCGAAGGTTCACTCGACTTCATGATCTCCGCTTATGAGCGCACGCCGTGGAACGAGCGCGAAGACCGCGCATGGATTCTCACGCACATCGCGCATCTCGAGCTGTCGCGCGGCAAACTGGACGCCGCCGAGAAAGTACTCGACGCCGCGTTCGATCTGTATCCCGGCTATCACTACGCGCTGGGACAGATGGGCAAGCTGCGCGCCGCGCAGGGCCGCCACGAAGAAGCGGTAGCGGCGTTGCAACAACTCGTCAGCACCGCGCCCAATCCGGAAAACTACTTCCCGCTGGGCGAAGCGCAAATGCGCGCCGGACAGACTGCGCAGGCCGCTGCCACCTTCGCCGAATTCGAGAAGAAAGCTCTGGTGGAAGTCGCGTGGATGGACAACGCCAACCGCGAACTGATCTTCTACTACGCCGACCACGCGGAGAATCCCGCCAAGGCAATGCATATCGCCCGCGAAGAATTTGCCCGCCGCCAGGACATCTTCACGCTGGACGCCTACGCCTGGGCACTGCACAAGAACGGCGAATCCGCCGAAGCGCGCGCGCCAATCGAGAAGGCGCTGGTCGTGGGCGTCCGCGACGCCAAGTTGTTCTACCACGCCGGCATGATTTATCACACGCTCGGTGAGCGGGAGTTGGCCTTGAAGTACCTGAACCATTCACTCACGGCCAATCCGGTCTCCGAATTCGCCGAGCCAAGCCGAGCCGTTTTGGAATCGCTTGGCTGGAGTGCCGCCGAATTGCATCGCGACTAAGCCGAGTCGAACAAATTCCGGGACGGGATTCTCTTTCCCGTCCCTATCGAAAGCTCCATCTGCGAAGAGAATCACGGGTAGTGGCTCAGATTGAAATTTCCTAACCGTGAAATAATGTTGTCATCCTGAGCGCAGCGAAGGATCTGCTTTGTTGCTGCGAAGAAAGTAAAAGCAGATCCTTCTCTCTGCTCAGGCGCTACGCTCAGGATGACAACGTTCTAAATGCCGTTTCAAATGTCTGGGGAATTTCAAATTGAGCCACTACCGAATCTCGGCCTCAATCGGATCATTGGCCGAACGGGGGGCCAAACGGGGCGTGCGCAATTTCGGCGTAGGCTGTGTACGCTCGAGCGAGTCTCGCCGCCCCGCTACTCCACCACCTACTCAAATACTTACTCCACGACGGAGAAGCTCATTTTGCCGCCGAGGTCGCCGACGCGGTCGAGTGTGACTTTTAGGCGGTCGCCGATGCGGTAGCGGCGGCGCGTACTCTGGCCGGAGCCTTTACCCGCGCGGCTTCCTTCTCGTCCGGCATCACGGCCTGACACCCATTCGCGGGATTCTTCGGCGAAGATGAAGCTGCGGTCGTTGAGCCATTCGGCGGGGACTAATCCCTCGACGAAAATTTCTGCTAGTTCCACGAAGAAGCCGTACTTCGTGACGCTGGTGATTAGCGCGTCGAACTCTTCGCCGACTTTGTCGCGCATGAAGCGGGACTTCTTCCACTCCATCAACTCGCGCTCGGCCTCCTGCGCGCGGCGCTCCGACTCGGAGGTCTCCGTACCGATCGACACTAGCTCGCCTCGGCTGATGGGCTGAAAGCCCTCGCTACTCCCCGCGCTACGCCTGAGACCGGCGGAGGACGGTGCCCCGGATGTTGACGCAGATGCCACGACAAATTTTTGTCCGCCATGCTTTCCGCCGTGCGGCTGGTCGTGCTGACGGTCGTGTTTATTTTTCCCTTTGCGCGGACGCTCGGCGTGGCCTGCCTTTAGGGCCAGCGGCACGGCGAGGTCGCTGGCGCGATGGCCTTTGGCTTCGGTGTCGCTCGCGGGTCTATCGGCCAGCGCCAGGATGGAGCGCAGCACTCGGTGGACGATCAAATCCGGGTAGCGGCGAATGGGCGAGGTGAAGTGCGTGTAGCTCGGGGCGGCCAGCGCGAAGTGTCCCACGTTCGGTTCCTGATAGTGCGCCTGCTTCAGCGAGCGCAGCATTAAGTAAGATAAGATGCGCTCCTCGGGCTTGCCGGAAACTTTCTCTGCCAAGCGCTGATAGTGGCGCGGCGTAATCTCTTCCGCGCCGCTCGGCCACTCGATGACCATCTTCGATTTCTTGCCTGACTCGCCGCGACCACCGGCGTCCTTACCTCCCTTGCCCCCGCGCCCGGCGAATTTTTTGCTGCCTTGTTTTTGATAATTTTTCTTCTGTCCGCCGCGGCCTGACTCGGCTGACGTTTTCGCCAGGGTGAACTGCTTCACGGCGAAGCCTTCAATTTCCAGCGAGTAGCCGAACGTGCCAGCGATCTGTTCGAAGGCGAGCACTTTGCCCGGCTCGGGTTTCTCGTGAACGCGGTAGAGGCTGGCCGTCTCGCAGCGCTCGGCGTAGTGGGCGACGGCTTCGTTGGCGGCGAGCATGAACTCCTCGATCAGGCGGTGCGCGATGTTGCGCTCCGAGCGCGTGATGGAGACCATCACGCCGGTCGCGTCGAGTGAAATAACCGGCTCGGGCAGATCGAAGTCGATGGAGCCGCGGCGCACGCGCCGGGCATTGAGTATCAATGCGAGGTCGCGCATGCGTTTGAACTCGTCCACCAGCGGAGCGTAGCGCAAGCTCATCTCCGGATCGCCTTCGAGAACCTTGTTAACGTTGGTGTAGGTCATGCGCTCGGCGCTGCGGATGACGCCTTCGCAGATTTCCACGTCCACCGTCTCGCCGTCGGCGTCAATCTCCATCAGCGCGGAAAAGACCAGCCGGTCCTCGTGCGGCTTGAGCGAACATATGCCGTTCGAGAGCGCCTCGGGCAGCATGGGCACGGCGCGGTCGGGGAAGTAGACGCTGGTGCCGCGCAGGCGCGCCTCGCGGTCGAGCGGCGAGCCGGGGCGCACGTAATGCGAGACGTCGGCGATGTGCACCTGCAACTGGAAGTTGCCGTTCGCAAGTGGGATCACGCAGACGGCGTCGTCGAAGTCCTTGGCCGTCTCGCCGTCAATGGTGACGATGGGCAGCGCGCGGAAGTCGCGCCTCTTCTTATTAAGGGGCGCGGCCTCCTCCGCGGGAACCTGCTGCGGAATACTCTCGGCCTCGGCCAGCGCCTCCGGCGGAAACTGGTGCGGGAGATGGTGCTTGCGGATGATGATCTCCACATCCACGCCAAACTCGCCGTGGCGCCCGAGTATCTCGATCACGCGGCCCGCAGCGCTCTGGGTGTTGGAAGGAAAACGCGTGATCTCAATGTTGACCACCGCGCCGTCCATGTCTTCAGCAAAATTTGAGGCCAAGTTTGGGGCGCGGACTTCCTGCGGCGATTTGCCCGGCGGGACTTCCTGGCCGCGTGGAATCAGGATGCGGTGCGGGATACGGTCGTCGAACGGAAGAACGTAATTGCCGCGCGGGTCATCGGGACGCGAGGCGTGAAACTCGCCGACCAAGGTGGTCTGCGCGCGATTGAGCACGCGCTGGACGTTGCCTTCGGCACGGCCATCGGCGCGCACGCGGACGTTGGAGACCAGCACGCGGTCGCCGTGCAGCGCGTCGCCGATGGAGGCCGGGCCGATGAAGATGTCGCCGTCCACACCGCGCAGCGGCTCATCCGGGATGACGAACCCGTAGCCATCGCGATGCTGCACGAGCCGCCCCATGACGGGCTGGCGGGCCTGCGGTTGGGGTTTGCGAAATGGCGGCGGTCCTTTGAAGTGGCGTCCCATGTGTTTAGCCTGTCACAGAGCCGCGCGCGTCAGCAAGCGGACACGGACGTCGGTGTAGGATTTTTATGGTCACGGAATAACTCAAGTCAGACTGATGCGCTGTGACCCGCAA
>CAMBEY010000128.1 GCA_945865705.1 Candidatus Sulfopaludibacter sp. SbA3 | reverse complement strand
CCTCGTCCTGAAACATCAGCCGGACGGTTCGGGCCTGCTCGGCGACGACTTGGGCGACGATCCGGGGGAGTTTTTTTGAAGGCCCGTTGCCGCCGCCGGTTCACTTGCGGATGACGGCGGCGCGGAGCAATCTTGCGCCAGCCGTGCCGGGCCAGCATCCGGTACACGGTGCTCTTGGGGACCGCATGTCCCACGGCGTCTTCATAGGCGCGCTGCATCTGGCTGACCTCCAGCATCGCGGCGCTCTCCGCCCGAGCCTGAAACTTCGCCAACAACCGGCGCTCCTGCTCTACGGTCAGGTTCTGGTTGCGCCGGCCCCCCCGGCCCACCGCCTGTAGCACCTGCTGGCCTTCCTTCAGGTATTGAGCCTGCAGCCGCCGCACCGAGGTGGGCTGCCAGCCAATCGCCCTGGCTACCTGAGCGGCGCCGAGCCCCAGAGAAGCCCGCAGCCACAGACACTGAATTCGTTGGAACTCCGATTTGCTCTTGGCCTGCTTCAGAGCCTTGGCTAACTGCTGGGATGCTCCTTTCGGAAACGGTCTCGGTGGCCGCATGCTCTCCTCCATGCCTTCCGATCACCTGCTGGAGGAAAGTTTATATTAGTACCTATATGAATGCAACTTAGTATGACAACACTGGATTGATTACTGATAGACCTTCCGCAAGAGCTACTTCGGCCATGATTTTGTCGGCTGCCAATAGGGCGGCCAACGCCACCGATGTGTCTCTATGAGCTGGTTCCTACGCACGAGATCGGCGTTGAGTATTTCTCGCAAATATCGCGTATCCAGCAGGCCAGCGTGTTACATGGAGAGTCCGTCAGTGCCGTCGGCCATCGCGACTCGTTTGAAATATTTTGCGAGCTTCATCCGTGTGCGATTGGTGGACTCGCGGCAGGAGCCGAGCAGCACCACATCAGGATTGTCGCTTCTCTAGCCGTTCGATAGCGGACTTCGAATGGATCGGTCTAATCCTTACCCACCATGTCAATATTGTTGATCTCTGTGGGCGGTTCATGATATACAGCAGACAGAGAAATGGGCACCGAATCGTAGTACTGGCCCGCGGGTGCTTGGAAAGAGGGTGGTTGACGAGATGTCGCGTGCAGTCTTGATCAGCTTCTCGGTTTTTTGGATGGTGTTGCCACAGGTTTCTGCTTCCCAGAGCGGCAGGACGGACCCTCCCCCTGTCACGTCCGGTTCCCACAGTGCCCTGCTGAATCGCTACTGCGTGAATTGTCATAATGAAAAACTGCGTACCGCCGGACTAATATTGGACACGGTAGACGTTGAGCATGTTGCTCAGGATAGCGCGCTTTGGGAGAAGGTTCTGCAAAAGCTGCGCACGCAGGCCATGCCCCCCGCGGGAGTCCCAAGGCCGGATCAGGCAGGTTACCGTGCCTTCACTGCCTATCTGGTAGCGGCGCTGGATAGTTCTTGGGCGGCCAGCCCGAACCCCGGCAGGCCCGGCATCCACCGGCTGAATCGGGCCGAGTATGCCAACGCAGTGCGCGACCTTCTAGCCGTTGATGTTGATGCCAAAGCACTGTTGCCTCCCGATGACAGCAGCTATGGATTTGATAATATCGGAGACATTCTAACCGTCTCGCCCTTGTTGATGGAACGATATCTTGCTGCCGCGCGGACCATCAGCAGGATGGCCGTGGGTAGTCTAGATGTTCAGCCAACCGAGATTACCTATCACGTACCGCGATACTATATGCAAGAAGATCGCCCAAACGAGAATCTTCCGTTTGGGTCTCGTGGCGGAGCATCCATTCAGCACAATTTTCCCCTGGACGCTGAGTACACTTTTCGCCTGCGCTTAAAAAGAAGCTACGACGGCTCAATAATTCTTGGCCTGTTAACGAAACCCCACCACATTGAGGTCTCGATTGACTCGGCGATTGTTAAAGTCTTGACGGCGGGCGGCGCGGGCGTGGAATTAGGCCCAACGCTTCAACCTTCAGCCCTTGGCGCTGGAAACAGTACAGGCAAGGTTGTGCCTCCCGCGGACGCTGGACTGGAGTTTCGCGTTCATGTGTCTGCTGGTCCACACCTCGTGGGAGTCTCGTTTCCGAGAGAGTATGTTTCCAAGCCGGAGGGGATTCTGCGCTCCAGGGGCGCGGACCTCAGCGACGATCTCTCACTCGGCAACATCACCATCGGCGGCCCGTATGAGGCACGGGGGCCGGGCGACACTCCCAGCCGCAAGACGATCTTTTCCTGTCGGCCTACGGTCGGTCAGAATGCCGAGGCCTGCGCGAGGAAAATCTTGCAAAAACTTGCGCGGAGAGCCTTCCGGCGGCCTGTTGTCGCCAATGATCTGATCGCACTGATGGAGCCATTTGCTGCCGGGAACAGCCGCGGCGGATTCGAGGCCGGGATCGAGCTTGCCCTGCGGTCCATGCTGGTGTCGCCGGAATTTCTATTTCGGATCGAACAGGACCCTGCTGGCCTTGCTCCCAATACTCCTTATGTCCTGAGCGATCTGGAACTGGCTTCGCGTCTTTCCTTTTTCCTATGGAGCAGCCTTCCGGACGAGGAGTTGCTGGGGCTGGCGGAGGGTGGAAAACTGCGAAATCCGAGCGTGCTCGATCAGCAAGTGCGCAGGATGCTCGCCGACCGTCGGTCCGAGGCATTAGTTGCCAACTTTGACAGCCAGTGGCTCTACCTCCGGAATATTGAACATGCCGTTCCGGACCCCAAGGAATTCCCAGATTTTGATGAGAATCTGCGCGAGGCTTTCCAGCGCGAGACGGAACTTTTCTTTGCCAGCATGTTGCGGGAGAACCGCAGCGTCTTAGACCTCGTCAGCACTGATTACACTTTCGTAAACGAACGTTTGGCCCGCCACTATGGTATCTCCAGCATCTATGGAAGCCACTTCAGGCGAGTTCGGTTAGCGGACTTGAACCGCCGCGGGCTATTAGGTCAGGGCTCGATTCTGACGGTTACCTCCTACCCTAACCGGACGTCGCCCACGCTGCGTGGAAAGTGGATTCTTGAAAATCTGCTGGGCTCACCGCCGCCGCCTCCTCCGCCCGATGTTCCCGCGCTCCAGGACCGTGGTAACGATGGAAAGATTGTGTCGATGCGCGAACAGATGGAGAAGCATCGCGCTAACTCGGCTTGCGCGGCCTGTCACGCGCGGATGGATCCGCTGGGATTTGCCTTGGAAAACTTCGACGGATTGGGCAAGTGGCGCAGCGTCAGCGGTGGCTCAGGCACACCGGTGGACGCCTCCGGCGTGCTTCCGGACGGCTCGCGATTCAACGGGCCGGTTGAGTTGCGGGAGATTCTCCTGAAGAACGGCGATCTCTTCGCAAGTGTGGTGGCCGAGAGGCTTTTCACCTACGCGCTGGGCCGCGGGCTGGAACACTATGATGGGCCAGCCGTTCGTAAGGCCTTGCGTGCGTCAGCCAAGGATGGCCATCGGTGGCATGCGCTGATAGCCGAGATTGTGCGCAGCGCCCCTTTCCAAATGCGGAGGTCTCGATCTCTATGATGCTCTTTAACAAAACAATTCCGCGCCGGACATTCCTGCGCGGCGCAAGCGCGGTGATCGCGTTGCCATTGCTGGATGCAATGACGCCTGCCTCCGCCAAGCCCAACGATCCAGCCGACCTGTATCCACAACGGTTTTCGACGGCGTATGTGCCCAACGGAATCATCATGAACAAATGGACTCCCGCCACGGAGGGAGCCGCGTTTGAGATGACGCCAACTCTGGGGCCGCTGACGCCGTTCCGGAACAAACTGATGGTGATGAGCGGCTTGGCGCACAACAACGCGCGCGCGCTGGTGGCCGACGAAGCGGGTGGTTTTCATCCACGCGCCAGTTCCGTGTTTCTCACTGGCGCTCACCCCAAGAGGACCGAGGGTGCCGACTTTCGTGTGGGGACTTCCGTGGATCAGATGATTGCCAGGGAGGCTGGGAAAAAGACGCAGTTGACCTCACTCGAACTGGCCATCGACTCCACCGATATTCTGGGAGTTTGCGACACCGGTTACACTTGCGCCTACAGCAATACTCTCTGCTGGCGCACACCGACTACTCCCGTGCCGATGTTGAACCATCCACGTGAAGTGTTCGAGAGACTTTTTGGAGACGCGAATAGCACCGACCGGGCTGCAAAGATTTCCCGGATGCACGAGGATCGCAGCGTTTTGGACTACGTCCGGCAGAGCGCGAGCAGCCTGATGAATCGCCTGGGTCCTGCGGACGGGCAAAAACTGGTCGATTACTTCGACGCGGTGCGCAGCGTGGAACGCCGCATCCAGATGGCTGAAGAGCAGTCGTCCAGGGACCTGCCGACCTTCGAGCGGCCAGCGGGAGTGCCTGCAAAGTACACGGAGCATACCAAGCTGATGTTCGATCTGGAGGTGCTGGCTTTCCAGAGTGATATGACTCGCGTTACCACCTTCATGATGGGGCGCGAGCAGGGTACGCGAGTGTTTGATGAGTTGGGGATCGCGGACGCCTATCATCCTCTGACACACCACCAGGGGGATTCTGTCAAGATCTCCAAAGTAACGAAGATCGACCTCCTACACACGCAGTTATTGGCATATTTCCTGGAGAGGCTGAACTCCACTCCGGATGGCGACGGTTCCCTGCTGGATCATACTCTGACTATTTACGGATGTTGCATCAGCGACGGGAACATGCATCTGAACCATGACCTACCGGTGCTGCTGATTGGCGGAGGCGGCAAGCTTACCATGGGCAGGCATGTGCGGGTTCCGCAGCATACCCCCATGTCCAACCTGTATGTAACCCTGCTGAATCGCTTCGGGGTCAGCGCGGATTCCTTCGGCGATAGCAATGGAAAATTGGACCTATAGTCGCGCAGATTGCTGCACCGACTGATCTGGGTGATAAAGTGATGCACTTAGCCAACATCGTTCTGAGTTCCCGGCAATCTTCTGCAAGGCATCTGTTCCTCCTGTTTGTGCTGCTCGCATTTCCGTGCTCCGCACTCGGAGCCGAATCACGAGTGGCAGATGCGGCTCGTCAGCAGGACTGGAACGCATTGCGCGCCCTGCTCAAAGCGCAGGCGGACGTAAACGCACCGCAAGCCGATGGCGCAATGGCCTTGACGTGGGCCGTCCATTGGGATGAGTTGGAAATGGCCGAGATATTGCTCCAAGCTGGAGCAAAGGTAAACACGGCAAACAGGAATGGAATCACTCCGCTGGCGCTGGCTTGCCAGAACGGCAGCGCAAGGATGATCGAGAAGTTGCTCCGCTCGGGGGCAGATCCAAAGCAGTCGCCGCCAACTGGCGAGACTCCGTTGATGACGGCGGCGAGCACTGGCAGTGTCGATGCCGTTAGATCGTTGCTGGAACACGGCGCGGAGGTGAATGCCCGCGAGACCTTGGGCGGCCAATCGGCGCTGATGTGGGCCGTAGCCGAAAAACACTCCGAGGTGGCCCGCTTCTTGATTCAGCATGGCGCCGATGTTCATGCCAAGTCCAAGAGCGGCTTTACGCCACTTTTGTTTGCCGCGCAGCAGGGTGATATCGCCACGGCGCGCATCCTGCTGGAGGCCGGCGCGCAAGTAGACGAAGCCTCTGCCGCAGCCCCATCCAACCGGGGGGCCTTCACCGCCGCCGGATATATGAGGGTTATCGAGTCGCGTGGCGAGATGACTCCGCTTCTTCTTGCCACCATAAGCGGCCAGGAGGAGATGGCCATTTTTCTGACAGAAAACGGTGCCAATCCGAACGCTTCAGACGCCAATGGATCGGTGATCCACTATGCGGTTCGCAAAGGAATTGTATATATTAACCGGCAGGATTCCAATGGCATGGGCGATTCGCCCACTGCGCGGCAGCCTAATATGCTCAGGCTGGTGAAGACGCTTCTTGCCCGTGGCGCCGACCCGAGCGCGCGCATGAAAAGAAATCCGGAGAGCGGCTCATTGGTAAGCCCAGTCGGAGCGACTCCGCTGCTTCTGGCGGCGGCATCTTCAGATGCTGCATTGGTCCGCTTGCTGCTGGAGAGTGGGGCGAACCCGGGGATCGCCACGGAGAAAAACACCACCGCATTGATGCTGGCGGCCGGAGTTGGACGCAGTGAGGATCGCCTACCCCTAGATGATACAGGTGCACTGGAGGTAGTGAGGATTCTCGTGGAACACGGCGCGCAGGTAGGCATGGCAAATCAGGACGACACGCAGACCGCCCTGCATGGCGCGGCTCGCATCGGCGCAAATGCCATCATCCAGTATTTGGTGGAGCGTGGGGCGAAGCTGGATGTCATGGATTCCATGGGCCAGACTCCGCTAAGCTTGGCCTCGGGAGTAATTACAAAGAACAGTTATAACGTGTCCAAGTCGCCTTTTGGCCCCCATCCCAGCACGATGGCGCTGCTGCGCAATCTTGGCGCGAAGTCGCTCGATGAGTCCGGTGTACAGGTGATGGACGTTGTGAAGGATAGCGCCACGCCGCTGGTCATTTCCAAGTGACACTCAGAAGGTGAGACTGCCTATGGATCGCGCAGGCGCACCGTTCAGTGTGCCAACTTCTCGGCAACAAATGCGCTGACATCGTGAATCTGCTCAGCCGAAAGCTTGCTTCCGAACGCCGGCATCTGATCCCGGCCATTGCTGACTAGCTCAGCCACCGCGCCCGCGCTCGTTGCACGCGCCAGCGACGGCCCGCCGCCGTGCCCACCTTCTCCATTCTCCCCGTGGCAAGAAGCGCAGGTGGACTTGAAGACTGCGCCGCCATTTGAGACGTTGGCTGCCGGAGCCGCCGACGTCGTGGGTACCGCCGCCGTGGTGCGAGCCGGCTCGACCGGTCCCATCTTGCCGTTCAACGAAAACAGCCAGATGCTGTCGCCGCGCGGAGCGTTGGCGAATAGACTGCCGCCAGAGTAAACCACCACGTATTGCTCACCGCGATACTCAACCACGCTGGCTGGCGCGTTCACACCTGCGCCGGTCTGAAACTGCCACAGCAGTCCTCCATTGGTGGAGTTCAGCGCCGTCAGTCGGCCGTCGCCGCGGCCGACAAATAGCAGCCCGCCCGCCGTAACCACCGATCCACTGTAGCAGCGCTCCGGCCAGCGCTGCTGCCAGACCAGCTTGTTCGTGTGCATATCGAGTGCGGCGAGGATGCCGGTCACGCTCCAAGGAATATTGCCGAATACTCCGCCTATGTAGCGCTCGCCCGGTTCGGGGATATTGACGGCATCCTCGCTGGCGGTGAACACGCCAGTGCGGTCCTGCGCGCAAACGTAAAGGTAACCCGAGTCAATGTCGTAGGAGCTGGGCGGCCAGTTGGCGCCACCGCCCTGGCCGGGCCGCGCCACCACGGGCGTGGTCCAGTAGGGCGTGAAGATGCGTCCGCCGTTGACAAGATTGAAGCCCTCGGGCGCTATGTCAACCGATTGTGGCACGAACGCGTCACCGATGGGATATGGCTGCGTCTTCGCGGTGGCCTGACGCGGCTCCTGCGGCACCGGCCTCTCGACGATGCCGATGAGCGGCTTACCAGTTTCGCGGTCGAGTATGTACACCCAGCCGGTCTTGCCCGGCTCAGCCAGCGCCTTGCGCAGCTTCCCCTTGTATTGAATATCGAAAAGCACCACCGGGCTAGAGCTGTCATAATCCCACAGGTCGTGGTGCACCTGCTGGAAGTGCCAGCGGTATTTTCCGGTCCTGGCTTCGATAGCCACGATGGATGATGAGAAGAGGTTGTCGCCGGCACGAACCGCGCCGCTAAAGTCCGGCCCGGCGTTGCCAGTGGAGAAATAGAGCAATCCCAACGCAGGGTCAACCGCGGGTGTCTGCCACACGGTTCCGCCACCGCGCTTCCAGGCGTCGTTGTTCTGCCGCCAGGTATCGTGGCCCACTTCGCCCGGGCCGGGAATAGTGTAGAAGGTCCACACCAGATGGCCGTCGCGCGCGTCATAAGCTTTCACGCGACCGCGCACTCCATACTCGGCTCCCGCGAAGCCGATGATCACCAGTCCGTCGTAGTAGAGGGGCGCGCTGGTGATAGTGAAGCCTTCCTGCCAGCGCTCTGCCTGCACGGACCAGGCCACG
>CAMBEY010000127.1 GCA_945865705.1 Candidatus Sulfopaludibacter sp. SbA3 | reverse complement strand
ACCACCCCAGCCGTTGTGGTAGCCTTCCCGCGGCCCAATCTGGCCTCGGCGCTGCAAGCCCGCGGCGCACGTATCACGGATTACAATCTGCAGCAGCCGCACATGCTGCACTACAACCTCACTGTCGAGCGCCAGCTACCAGCGAGCTTCTCGGTGTCGGCGGCGTTCGTGGGCACGCGCGGCATCAATCTCTATCAGACCAAGGAAGGCAACCCGGTGGTTCCCGGCGGCATTCCGCAGAACGGAACTTGCGTGGCGCGTCCAGCGGGACAAGCGTATGTAACCGATGGGCCGAAGTGCTGGCTGACCGGTGATCCGCGCCTCAACCCCAATTGGGCCGAAATCGAGTTGAAAAGCGCAGCGGCGGATTCCTGGTACAACGGTTTCCAGATGACGGTGAACAAGCGCATGGGCAACGGCCTGCAGATGCAGAGTTCCTACACCTTCAGCAAGGCTCTGGATACCACGCAGGGACAGAAGGGCGGAGAAGCAGGAGGTGCCGGCAACACCGGCCTCGACCCGGACAACCCGGCTTATGATAAAGGCGCGTCCGATTCCGACACGCGGCATAACTGGACGGTGAACGGTCTTTACCGTCTGCCGCTGCCGGAGATGGGCGGGATCGCAGGTGTAATCACCAACGGCTGGCGTTTGGGTGGCATCTTCAGCGCCAAGTCGGGCCTGCCCTTTACTCCGCTGCTCAGCGGCAACCGCTCCCGCTCGCTGGTAACGGCGGGCGTGGCGGATCGTCCGGACATCGTCCCCGGCCGCACCGCGGAGGACATCATCCTGGGTGGGCCGGATAAGTACTTTGATTACTCGGCATTCACGGTACAGAACGTGGGCTTGCTGGGGAATTCTCCGCGCAACTTCCTGCAAGGCCCCGGGCAGGTGAATATGGATCTGTCGCTGGCCAAGGAGTTCAACGCGCCCATCCTCGGCGAGTCCGGACGGCTCGATTTCCGCTTCGAGATGTTCAATATCTTCAACCACCCCAACTTCAACATTCCTGTCGCGGGCCGCACAGTGTTCACCGCTACGGAAAACGCTCCTCTTGCCGGCGTCGCGGCGGCTCGGCCTCCGGCAGCGGGAACCATCGACCGCACCCGCAGCGATGCGCGCAAGATTCAGTTTGGCTTGAAGCTGAACTTCTAACCGCAACCTCATCAATCAACAATAGGGCCTTCTTCGGAAGGCCCTTTGTTTTACCGGGGGCCGTGTTCTCGTTGGTGTGGCATTTCTGGTGAGCCGGAAAATCATGCCCACCAGCGCGCTCAAGCTCTGCTAGAATCAAAGCGAGTATCTCTGTGTCTGGAGGCCGGATTTGGACGCTCCACTGAATCTGCTGCGGCGTGCCGTATTTGCCGGATTAATCTGTGCCGCGCCATGTATTTCCGTGGCGCAGACACCCGCTCCCGCATCTCCGGGCGCGGCCTACACGGCGCTCTCCAATAAGTACTGCGTCACTTGCCACAACGAGAAGCTGCACACGGCGGAGTTCGTCCTCACGGGCAAGGATTTCGATCGCGTCGGCGAGCATGCTCAGGACTTCGAGAAAGTTCTCATCAAAATTAAGACGGCCACCATGCCGCCGCCCGGCGCGCCGCGTCCCGATCAGGCCACATACACGGCATTTGCAAATTATCTGGAAGGCGAACTCGATCGCGCCGGCGCCGCTCGCCCCGATCCGGGCCGTCCCGCGCTGCATCGGCTGAATCGCGCGGAGTATGCCAACGCCATCCGCGACCTGCTCGGTCTCGATGTCAACGCCGAGCGGCTGCTGCCCAACGACGACGCGAGCTACGGCTTCGACAACATCGGCGACGTGCTGACTGTCTCTCCCACACTCTTCGAGCGCTACCTGACCGCGGCGGGCAAGATCGTCCGCACCGCGCTCGGCGATACCACGATGCGCCCCGAGATGGAAGCCTACTCCGTGTCCACGCGCATGATTCAGGATGAGCGCGCTGGTGAGCTGGTCCCGTTCGGATCGCGCGGCGGCCTGGGCGTGGAGCATTACTTTCCCGTAGATGGCGAATACGAATTGAAGGTCCGTCTGGCGCGCGACCGCGTTCATGACATCATCGGCCTGATGCAGCCGCACCAGATGGATGTTCGCCTTGACGGCGCAAAACTTAATACGTTTACCGTTGGCGGCGGCCCCACCAACGGCGGCAGGTCAGGCGAGCCAGTTGCTTACGGCGGACAGGATTACGACAAGCCGGCGGGCGGGGAGGATGAAAGCTACGAGCGCACAGCCGATGCGGGGCTGGTGTTCCGTTTCCCTGCCAAGGCGGGCAAGCGCGTGATCAGCGTTTCCTTCCTGACCAAGTCGGGACTGCCGGAGGGAACCTTCCGCCGCAAGCTGGCAGGCGCGCAATACGGGCAGGTCGACGACCTGCCGGGAATTGGCTACGTCTTCATCACCGGCCCGATCACCGCCACCGGGTCAGGGGATACGGCCAGTCGCAAGGCAATACTTTCTTGCAAGCCTGCCAAGACTGAAGAAGAGACCGGCTGCGCGAAGCAGATTCTCTCGCGCCTGGCGCGGCTTGCCTATCGCCGTCCGGTTGCCGAGAACGAAGTGCAGACGCTCATGGATTTCTACGAAGCGGGCCGCAAGGAAACTCCTGCCAACGGCAACGCGTTTGAGTCCGGCATCGCCATGTCGCTGCGCCGCCTACTCGTCGCGCCGCAGTTTTTGTTCCGTCAGGAGAGCGATCCGGTGGGTATCGCGCCCGGCGCGCCGTATCGCATCAGCGATCTGGAGCTGGCCTCGCGCCTGTCATTCTTCCTGTGGTCCGCCGGGCCGGATGAGGCTTTGCTGAAACTCGCGGAGCAGGGCAAGCTGAAAGACCCCAAGGTGCTGGAGCAGCAGGTCCGGCGCATGCTGACCGACGCGCGCTCCGAAGCGTTGATCAGCAACTTCGCCGGACAGTGGCTCTACCTGCGCAACATGGAGAAGATCGTACCGGACCCGGAGGTCTTTCCCGAGTTCGACGAAAACATGCGCGCCGCGTTTCGCACAGAGACGCGCATGTTCTTTGAGAGCATGTTGCGCGAGGATCGCAGCGTGCTGGACCTGATGCGCGCCGACTACACTTTCCTCAATGAGCGGCTGGCGCGGCACTACGGCGTTTCCGGCGTCTACGGGAGCCACTTCCGCCGCGTCAAACTCACTGACCCCAATCGCATGGGGCTGGTGGGGCAGGGATCCATCCTTACAGTGACCTCGTATCCCAATCGCACCTCGCCTACCTTCCGCGGCAAGTGGGTGCTGGAGAACATTCTCGGCGCGCCGCCGCCGTCTCCGCCCGACGCCGTGCCGTCGCTGAAAGTGGAGGACGAAGGCGGCCAGGCGCTTTCAGTGCGCGATTCGATGGAGCAGCACCGCAAGAATCCGGCCTGCTATGGATGCCACTCGCGCATGGACCCGCTGGGCTTTGCGCTCGAGAACTTCGACGCCATCGGCCGTTTCCGCACGACTTCTGGCTCGGGGAAAATTGATACTTCCGGCGTGCTGCCCGACGGCGCGAAATTTTCCGGCCCTGTCGAGTTGCGCGCTCTGCTCGTCAGCCGCGGTGACGAAGTGGTCTCCGCTACCACGCGCAAGCTGATGACATACGCGCTGGGCCGCGGCATCGAGTATAACGACATGCCCGCCGTGCGCTCGATCGTGCGCGCCGCCGCGCCCGGCGACTATCGCTGGTCGTCGATCATCATGGGCATCGTCAAGAGTGTTCCGTTTCAGATGAGGAGGTCCGCGCAACCATGAGCAATAATGCGACCGCAATGATTTTCAAGAAGTCGATTCCGCGCCGAACGTTTCTGCGCGGCGTCGGTGCCACGCTGGCGCTTCCGTTGCTGGATGGCATGACGCCTGCATTCGCCGCCGTGAACGACGCGGACGCCGCAACGCGGCTGGCCGTCATCTACTCGCCCACCGGCATGTGCATGGACAAGTGGACCCCCGCCGCCGAAGGCGCGGGTTACGCGCTGACTCCCATCCTGGAGCCCATCGCCGCGTACAAAGAACGCATGGTGATGTTGAGCGGCCTGGCGCTGCGCAACGCCGACGCACTGCTGCCCGGCGAGGGTGCAGTTGGAAATCATTCACGCGCGAGCGCCGTGTTTCTCTCCTGCGCGCATCCCAGGAAGACCGAGGGCGCGGATTTGGAAGCGGGCACCACTGTCGACCAGATTGCTGCGCAGGAGTTTGGCAAGAAGACGCAACTGCCGTCGCTCGAGCTGGCCTTCGAAGGCGAGTTGGTGGGGACCTGTGAGGCCGGGTATAGTTGCGCGTATCTGAACACCATCTCCTGGCGCAATCCGACTACGCCCATGCCCATGGAGACCGAGCCGCGCGCGGTGTTCGAGCGCCTGTTCGGCGACACTGATTCGCTCGACCCGGCGGCGCGCCTCGCGCGTCTGCGCCAGAACCGCAGCATTCTCGACTCCGTCATCAGCGACGCCAAGGCCATGCTGACCGGCTTGAACTCCACCGACAAGCAGAAGATGGATCAGTATCTGGAAGCGGTGCGCGACGTGGAGCGCCGCATCGGGATGGCCGAAGAGCAATCCGCGCGCGAGCTGCCGCGCATCGAGCGCCCGCTGGGCGTGCCGGAGACCTACGCCGAATATTCGCGTCTGATGTTCGACATGCAGATACTCGCTTTCCAGACTGATATGACCCGCGTCTCTTCCACCATGCTGGCGCGCGAGCAGAGCGCCAAGGCCTATCCGGAGATCGGCGTCGGCGACCCGCATCACCCGCTGACGCATCACAACGGCGATCCCGTGAAGGTGGCGAAAGTCCTGAAGATCAACTTGCACCACATGGCCAGCTTCGCTTACTTCCTCGACAAAATGGCCGCCACGCCCGACGGCGACTCGTCGCTGCTCGACCGCACGATGGTCGTCTTCGGCAGCGCCATCAGCGACGGCAACCTGCATCTGCACGACAACCTGCCCATGATCGTCCTGGGCGGCAAAGTAGCCAAGCTGAAAGCCGGCCACCACGTCCGCTACCCGCAAGCCACGCCGCTGGCCAACCTGTATCTCACACTGTTCGATCAGTTGGGAATCAAACTGGACACGCTAGGCGACTCCACCGGCCGCCTGCCGGGCCTGACCGCGTAAGCGTTGAGCATATTTGGTAGCCACGGTGAGCGCTTTTCTCACCGTGGGCCTTTTCCGTGCGATTCGCTTGCTATCGTCCCTTACTTCCTTAGCATGCGCTCGCACCAATAAGTCCGTCTTCGATTTCGTGCTGGTCTTTCGGCGACGATCAGGAAGTCCGAACCCACGCCCAACTGAATCCTGACTCTTTGGCAAAATGTTGATAGATTCACCTCGGTCAACAAACAAAAGTTCAGTCCCCGGCTTCCACCCGTACTTCTGCCGAATTTCAACAGGAATCCGCACCGCGCCTCGCTTTGAAATTGTCAACACTTCCATTCTTACCTCCAGAAAATGAAACGACCCGCCGAGCCTCTTCGCGTATTACCAACAAGATTCGTAACCACATCATATAATCAGGCAGGATTTTAAGGAAATATAGGAGTCTGAAACGTATGGAAGAAATCAAGTTGCAAACCTGGGAACTGTTTGAAGAGCGGATTGCAACGCTGCGCGCAGAGAGACAAAAACGAGTCGAAAATGGCGTGCTACGACCGTCAGAGTTTCTATTTCGCGGGCAAGAAAATTCAAGCTGGAACCTCAGCACTACGCTGGAACGAGCAGGCCGCACGAGGATGGCCTTAATGGACTACTATGAGCTGATCCACCGAATTCTTTCAAAGATCGAAAACCTTGACTACGGGAAATGGAACTTGAGAGCCCCTTTTGATTTTTCGACGAGCTATGATTCCATCTTCCGCCCGAATGGAACCCCCACACAGGGAGAGTACAGCTACATGGCGTACCTGAGACACCACGGCTTCCCTTCACCACTTCTCGACTGGACTTTTTCCGAAGACATCGCTGCCTTTTTCGCTTTCAGTAAACCAAAGAGTGATGCGGTTGCGATTTGCGTTTACCAGCAAAGTCCGGCAGGACTCTATGCCAATGGCTCGGTGCATCCATTTATTAAATACCTAGGCCCAAATGTTATTACTCACCCAAGGCATAACCTTCAGCAAGCGTCATATACAATGTGCCTGCGGTGGACCGTCGCTGAATGCATGTGTATTCCCCATGAAGAAGCTTTTGCGCCGAATACATCACAGCCCGATCTTGTGCCGGTTTTTGAACAAGATGCTCTGTTGAAGTTTGTATTACCTGCAACAGAGCGTATAAAAGTTCTGAGGAAACTGGATGCCCAGGATTTTAATGCCTTCTCGCTTTTTGCAACGCAGGAGAGCCTGATGGATACTCTGGCAATCCGGGAACTGGACCTTCACGAAGAATGACCGATCTTCTCCAATTCAGCGCAACTAAATTGCTTTGTAGTGCGACTTGACGTAGGTGTTCAGTATTTTGATGAACTCGGGGACGATGGTGTCGCCGCGCAGGGTTACCAGTAGGCGGCCGTCGGCGTAGACCGGTGCGACAGGGTCTTCGAAGGTGCCGGGGAGCGAGATGCCGATGTGTGCGTGCTTGGATTCGCCGGGGCCGTTGACGATGCAGCCCATCACGGCGACGTGCAGGTCTTCCACGCCGGGATACTGCGATTTCCAGACGGGCATCTGCTCGCGCAGGTAGGACTCAATCTGTTGGGCCATCTCCTGGAAAAATGTGGATGTGGTGCGTCCGCAGCCGGGGCAGGCGCTGACTTGCGGCGTGAAGCTGCGGATTTCTAGTGATTGCAAAATCTGCTGCGCGACGATCACTTCCTCGGTGCGGTCGCCGTTCGGCGCGGGCGTGAGCGAGACGCGGATGGTGTCGCCGATGCCGTCTTGCAGCAGGATGCCCATCGCGGCGGTCGAGGCCACGATGCCCTTGCTGCCCATCCCCGCTTCGGTGAGGCCGAGATGCAGCGGGTAATCGCAGCGCGGCGCCAACATGCGGTAGACATCAATCAGATTTTGCGCGCTTGATACTTTCGCGCTGAGGATGATGGAGTTGTGCGGCAGTCCGTACTGCTCGGCCATCTCGGCGGAGCGCAGCGCGCTCTCGACAATCGCCTGGCGCATGACCTCATCGGCGGCCAGCGGCTCAGCGGCGTGGGCGTTCTCATCCATCATGCGCGTCAGCAGGGCCTGGTCGAGCGAGCCCCAGTTGACGCCGATGCGCACCGGCTTGCCGTTGTCGCGCGCGACCTCCACCATGGTGCGGAAGTTGTCGTCGTGCTTCTTGCCGATGTTGACGTTGCCAGGATTGATGCGGTACTTGGCCAGCTTCTGCGCGCAGGCCGGAAATTTCTTGAGCAGCAAGTGGCCGTTGTAGTGGAAGTCGCCGATGATGGGCACGCGCAAGCCCTGCGCCTCCAGCCGCTCGACGATGGGCGAAATGGCCGCGGCGGCTTCATCGGTGTTGACCGTAACGCGAACCAACTCTGAGCCAGCGCGAAAGAGCGCGGCCACCTGCTTCACGGTGCCTGCGATGTCCGCCGTGTCCGTGTTGGTCATCGACTGCACGACGACCGGGTGCGCGCCGCCAACCTTCACGCCGCCGACTTCACTGACCACAGATTTTCTGCGTTGTATCGCCGCCATAGGGATCATTTTAGCACGCGCAAACCGCGCTGCAATGGAAGGGAAGTCGGATGTGGACTGACTGCAACCGCACTTTGGAGCCGGAATGAAAGACGCGGCACCGGAGAGATGCCGCGTTGAGAACTATGTAGTGCACCTGCTCAGGGCAGGAATTTTTCAAAGCGCTCGGGTAATGACTTCACGATGTCGTTGTAGATAGTGAAGACGGCGATGAGCATCAGGAAGGCGAAGCCCACCTGCGTTACGCGCTCCTTCAGCTTCAGGTTGAGGTCGCGGCGGATGGTGCCTTCGATCATCAGCATCAGGATCATGCCGCCATCGAGCACGGGGATGGGCAGCAGGTTGAAGATGCCGAGGTTCAGGCTGATGGCGGCCATCAGGCTGATCAGGTCGCCAAAGCTCTG